>JBAXND010000017.1 GCA_037133915.1 Bacteroidota bacterium | reverse complement strand
GGTGGTCAATTTGAACCGGCGCACACTGGATATTTAGAGCGTTTTTTCCACCTTAATTGAAAAGCGTGGCAGAAAAGGGACATAGAAGCTGCCAGTTAGATGATATAGCTGAATGATGATGTTTCACAATTGATTCACAATTTTTAAAATAAACTTTATAACTGATTGCCGATTAGTTACATAATGCTTGAAGGTTCACAATCCCTACGCTCCACAGAAAAAAGTCGTAAGTCAAGAGTCGTGAGTCGTAAGACTTGCGGCTTTTTGCTTTTGGGGAGGAGAAGTTTATCCCGATCTGCGTAGCAGTATCGCTCCACTCTAGTAGTAAGTAGTTAGTAGTAAGTAATTAGTACAAAAAAGCGCCGTTCTTCTGCGTTTCAGGGAATTATTATGTTGTATTAAATACTAGTTACTATTTACTAAACACTGAACTAGTCGTAAGTACAAAAATCTCCTTTGTTCTTTTTTTTTGTACTAAATACTAAGTACTATTTACTGAATACTGAATTAGTCGTAAGTCAAGAGTCGTGAGTCGTAAGTCGTGAGTCGTAAACACAAATCTCCTTTGTTCTTTTTTTGTACTAAATACTAAGTACTAGATACTAAATACTGAATTAGCATTAAGTACAAAAAATTGGCTTAATACCCTATTAGTTTGGCTGTTTTGCCGATATTTGCAACCCCTAAATAAAACTCTATAGCATTTTGAGAAGCAAGATTGTATTTTTCCTGATAGTTTTTATGCCTGCCATTTTTGCAAGTGCCCAAAAAGAGGTGGCCGAAAGAGTTCCCAAACAACGGTCGCTTGAGATTGGCTACCGCTATGTATTTTCGGATAATTTTCCGAATACCGCCATTCATGGTACCAGCTTCATGTTCGATTACGCATGGCAGGTGAGCGGCTTCAACAAACACAAGGCAATTTTTATTACCATACCCATCGGATACACCTACACCTTCGGACTGAACAAGCCGGGCGACAAGGACATGCGGATAGTTTCATACGGCTGGACCATCAGACACGAACTGGCGAAGAACAGAAAATCAATTCCATTCCTGGGATATGCACTGCTGTTCGACCAGCTGGCATTCAACGGAACGGAAGGCGGCATTATGGGGCATCAGACACGCTTTGAGTTCGGATACAATTTCCGTTGCGACAAAAGACTCAAGTATTTTGTGAAGGCAGAATACAGCTATGCCAGCTTCGCATCGCTGGGCGTAAAAAAACGCAAATCATTGCAGTTTGTCGAAATCAAAAGCGGCATACGGTTCTGATTAGCGCCTGTCAGCTAATGGCGGGAAAAGATGCGTTTGGCAGAAACGCCATTATCATTATTGCGTTACTTCCTTTTTAAAATGTTTGTGAAACAGCAGGCGGTTCATTTCATAAGAAAGAAAGGCTGAACCTGCGCCTACCAATGCACCTGCTGCAACATCGCTGGGATAATGAACGCCGAGATCCATACGGGAATAACCTACTGCAGCCGCCCACAAAAATGAAGGTGTAATAACGTACCATTTTGGATAGGCTATGCTCAGTGATGTTGCCAGCGCAAAAGCCTGTGAAGTATGCCCCGAAGGAAAGGAAGGCGAACCCATAGAAGTTACATGATCTATAAATGACCAGGTGGTGTAAGGACGTGGTCTGTTCACGGAATATTTAATGGAGGTGGTAACAAGCGAAACCACAATAGCCGCTGAAGAAAGCACAATTGCATTACTTATGCCTGCACTGTCTTTTCGTACAATCGCGCAGGTTATTGCCCCAATCGGGACAGCTATCGATAAAGGTGTAACACTGTTTGAAATAAATTTAAAGGCCGGATCCAGTGAACGGTTCCGATGAAGATTAATATTTTTAAGAAGATTTATGTCGGCATTCTGAGCCGGCAATTGACCAAATCCGACAAGGATAAGTATCACAAATAAACCGGCTCTTTTCATTTTCCGCAATTACAATTTGATGCCTTAATAATACGCAAATATTTCCGGTTTAGTATTCGTAAGCAAACAGTTTTTACTGAATTTTATCTCTGCAAACAAATTGCTTCAGCACAATATTATACTCTCTCATCCTTTACACAGCGTACCGGAAATGCGGTATTCTTACTGTAGATATCTCTGTACACATCGATATAACTGTTGTACACGTTTCTGAACCGGGCATGAGTAGCAGTGCTGTCTGTCGCACACCACCAGTCGTTGCTGATGGCGATATTCAGGAAAGCGCCTTCCGTGGTGCGGTATCCTCCCGGAAGGGCTGAAAAGACGTTCTTACTATGACGTCTTTTTCTTTCGTGCGTCGTTGATTTTTTTACATCCAAGAACAGCACCGGCAGCCAGAAGCAATGTTGCCCCACCGTCAATGGGAGCACCTACGGGTGGTCCGTTTCCCCCGTTATTCGGATCCGGTATTTGAGCAGAAGCTGTTTGTATTAAAACAGGAATTGACAATAGTACCGTGACAATTATAATTCTGAAAAAATTTCTAAGCATAGCTTTACTAATTATTAATTTCCGGAAGCCTGTTTCAAATTATTTTTCTACAATAAACTTCATTATTTTGTTAACACCGTCACCACGGACAACAACAAAATAGAGACCTGCGGGCGCATTGTTCATATCGATATCTGCCGTTCCCGCATTATTATAATTGGTTGAAAGAACCTTTTGCCCTACGATATCATATACTTCAACAGTTGTCGCATCCGGGACATTTTCTCCGAATGAAAGGGTGAAATTACCTTTGTTCGGATTTGGATACAGTGTAATATCGGAAACCTTAACGATGGCAGGAATTCCTGTTACCGCTGCATTTTTGAAATGTACCACAAAGCGGTTGACGTCATCGCCTGCTTCAGCATTATAGGTGTATTCGGGAGTTTCGACAAGGTCAATCAGGGTGTTTGTTTTTTTATCTTCAAGATAAATGCCGGTTTGGGCGGCCAGATTTTCAAACTCACTTGCAGCTATAGTATATGTTCCGGTCAGCGCCGGGATAAAAGCAACATCAACATCGGGACTGCTAAAAACATCGCCCAGCGAATTCACGGCATACATCGCATCACCATTGTTTTTATTTGAAGTCCACAGCTGGGGATTATTCTCTGCTAAAATTTTATAGGCATCGAAATCGCTGTCAAATCCGGGTGTTGCCATTTGGTCAAAACGGATAACAGCCTCATCACTGTGTGTTGCGTCACTCACCGTCAGCCTGATATAATCCTGTTCAACGGCTGATTTCAGAAAGATGCTGCTGTTTCCTGTACGCACTTTATTATTCATAGTAAGGTTGCCGGACGGATTTGTACACACAACATAAAAACCCTGCCCCGGAGCTATATACCGCGACCCCTGGTTGGTTCCTATACCGTTAATGTATGTCGAATAATTGGAATACCCCTGATTGTAAATATAAATGGCGTTAGCGACATTGTTCTTGCTCCATCCGCTTATGGCATCCCAGTCAATCGCGCTGGGGTATGGATTGCCGACAAGGTTCCATCCCTGCTTTGAGACCGGCAATGAAACCGTCCGTGTCAGAGGTATCGTAAATGTTCCGGTATTCGGCATTCCGCTGTACACGTATGTGCTTGTTGTGTTGCTTTTCAATGCGTAACCTGAAGTAATGGTAAAGGGTGCAGAAGGTGAAATAATATTTGTCCAGGCGTAAGCACTTTCAGACCATTTTTTAAGATAACAGCCGTTGAATATTGAAGCGTTGGCCGTCGCTACAGGTACTGAAATATAGTGCCAGTTGGGAGCTGAAATATAGCGTTCAATTTTTGCTGTTCCCGGACCATTTACAGTCCCGTTATCGATAAATGATGCATCACCGGCAATTGAAGATTTAATGACCAGACACTGACTGCCGCCCAATGAGGTTGTGCCTTTGACGGTAAGTGAGTATGTAGGATTGACGGTGAGTATTGCACCGTTATTTATTGTAAGACTGTTACACAGGGCGGTGCTGCTGATGACCGGCTGGTTCGGCTGACCGGAAGGTATCGTAACATCGGAGCTTATAGAGGGAGGATTTCCACCCGACCAGTTTCCGCCGGTATTCCATGCAGTGCTTAAACTTCCTGTCCATGAAATAGCCACGGCATCCATTTTGGTGAACGTTCTCACATTGGAAAATGCGGCAGGGTTGCTGCTGAAATCAGGAGGATCTGAAACGCTGAAAGCGGTGGTTCCTATCGTATTTTTCCACATTGGGTTTGCCCATATACCCTGTCCTGCGCCCTGTCCGTCGCGTACGACAAGATAAAATTCGTAGTTGCCCTGCGCAAGACCTGAGAGTGAATTGTTCCAGGTGTAGGTGCCGTTCATGGCAGCTGTTGGTTTGGTATCGGCATCAATGCCCGTGAATGCCGCAGAACTTCCCTGTGGCCTGTACCACATGCGTACCGTAGCATTGGATGTTCCATTGCTGTTATCAAGTAAATTAATATCTATCATGGGAACAACACCCGAAGTGATGGTGACATCGCTTAAAACCGGGGCTGCAAGGTCTGATTGAGGCTGTGTTGTTTCGTACGCTCCAATAGTTGGACGCACAAGGTCGCGCAGGCTTCCGGTATAATCCTTTGAAATAAACAACATGGGTGTTCCGCTTTTAGCGGCCGGTGTTGCTGAAGTAAAGGTGAAATTGGTCGCTCCCGCGAAGTTTGGGTTTGCATTCATGCTGCCCGATTCAAAACCATCGGACGGTGAGGCAGGGCTTATAGCAGCAGCCCATTGCTGAAGCGTTGTGTAATCGGTCGATAAAAATCCGACAAAATTATTCTGCCCTGCTGTGTTGATATATTCAATATTATTTGAAGCCGATGCTATCGTTCCGCCCTGATGATACCAGATATAGCGTTTCGACACGGCATTGGTGGCTGACGTATTCACAAAAATATTGTTCTTTACATTTACAGTTCCGTAAGTACAATTAAATACGCAGCTTGTCGGCAGTGCTTCCGCATTCACAACAGCAGTATTATTATAAACGTTGACCGTGCCCGTGTATGTATTCTGGCTGTTAATCGTTATAGCTTTAATCAGCATCGATGTTGTAGCCGTACTGTAAAGATTTGAAAAATTGTAGGTGATATTATTATAGAGGTTGGTAACAGAGCCCGGTGCACCTTCCATCCTCAGACCAATAGGAACCGAATTGGTGCCTGCGTTGGTATGGGTAACTTTTATATCATGTACCGTGTTACAGTATACATCGCATGTGCCGCTGCAGCCACTCAGGAATAGGCCGCCCAGATTTTTTGTACCGCTCATGGTCACATTGCGGATTTCGTTACCGTATACTTTTAAATTCGACATGGTGTTTGCCCTGAATCCCCAACAGGCCTGCGAACCGTTTCCTCCGATATTATTTGCCGTTACCGCACCAATAGTACATGAATCAACAACGCAATTATTATCAGGAATCCCGGCATACGAATTAAACAGCATACCCGTGTACGTATTTTCGACCACTACTTTATGAAAAACATTGTTCGAGCAGGCACCGGAAGTTGACGAAGGCGTGAAGCTGTAACTCTGGTAGATGGCGGTTGTAGAGGTGTTTGTTTTGTTCAGTGTTATTTTGCAGTTTCTCACAATAAGGTTTTGTGTGCCATTGGTTGCGGAAGCATTGGTCACCATTATTCCGTATTCCATCTGGGTATTTGATGTAATATTTGAAGCGTTTTCACGAACATCTATGCCATCCCAGGTAACATAATCGCAGCCTTTGAATGTTACCACAGCATCACTGATTCCAATACCGGTTCCTGCAATAATTACGGGATTACTGCCAATGCCCGATTTCACAAAGGTGAGCGGTGCCGCGGCAGAGGAAGCAACCGTAAGAGCGGGTAAAATTTCTGTTGAAGTGAAACCGGCATCTACATATATTATAAGACCACCCGGACAAATACCATTGGCGTTAATGTCGTTGATGGCGGTTGTAAAACTGGCATAATCCCCACCCGAGGTTTTTATAGTCCGGGTACCTCCCATGCATGCCATTACTGATTTTCCGGTAAAGGAGCTTCCTTCCGAAACAGGTTGTTTAGCACTTACATTCAATGAAAGTGACAATAACAGTAAAACTGAAAATAGTGTTGTTCTCATAAATTATTATACTTATTAAAAAGTCAACAAGCGTTTGGATGTGCATGAATTCCGATATGCATATTAGTGCTTATCGGCCACAAATGTATAAAAATATTAGAAATTAGTTCTTCTCATTGGACAGGCTGTCGAATATTACCGCCCTGAACCTTTTACTATTGAATATATAAATATAATTGACATTAGTATTAATATTGGTCAGAGAATTCAATATTTTACGCTGTTACGCGAAAACCATCCGACAGTTATTGGAAAGAGGAGGCGAAACATTCGCAGCAGGAGGACGATTGTGAGCAGCATGCGGTTCAGCCCAATGTATTATTTTCTGAAACCGCCCAATGGAAGGAATCGGGGAACGCGTTTCTGATAAGCGGTATATTCAGGATATTTTCCAGCGCTGATTTCTTCACTGAAATTTGAGCTTCCCTGAAATAAAACAACCAGCAAAAGACAGCCAGCAACACTCCAGTTGAACCATTGTCCGCCGGCAGCCACACCAAACAGATAAAAACAAACCCATATGGACTGCTCCGCAAAATAGTTGGGATGACGGCAGTATGCCCACAAACCTTTATCGAGAAATCCTTTTTTATTTTCATGCTGAAGCTCCGCTTCTGCTTTGGCATATGCCTGTTTCTTACTTTGAAAATTCCATTGTTGAATATCTGCCACCATTTCCCATACAATGAAGAACAGCATAAGTCCTGACGCAACATAATCAAACACGCCCAAAGGAGCATTGTTATTCTGTAACGCAACAATAACCGGAAGGGTAAAAAGCAGAATCAGCACGTTCTGATATCCGGAAATAAAAAAAAGATTGAACAGAGTCCATTTCCAGCGGGGCTTGAACTCGGGCTTTTCGCGGAGTACCTGCCAGCGGTAATCTTCTTCGCCCTGCCAGAAACGCCATTGGTAGGCACCCTTCATGGCAAAATTAACGGTAAGTCGGATGCCCCATATGGTAACCAATGCCGCCATAATAACGAGCCTGGGGGAATAGGCGCCATAAGCTGCAACAATCCAGACATAGGCAATCGGAACAATACTCCATATTTTATCAACCTGACTGTTGTTTCCTGTAATTTCGCCCAGTAAAAATGTCACTGCCACAATTATGATTGCAAGTATTATCAGCGTGTTCAATGCATTCCATTCGAGCTGACCCAGCGCACTGCCCGAATAATAACTGAACAAAGGAACAATCAGCAGGGTAACAATAAGCAGAATGGCGGTAGTTACTATCTTCATAAATTCGTGTTTGTTTTCGTGCCCGCCGAAATAAGTTTCATTCCGGCAAGGCACATTATAGTATTTGCGAATAGTGTCACAAAAGTAAGATAATCTGAATGGATGAAATAGTGCTTTAAATCAAAAAAATGAGAGCCGCTCCTTTTCGGGATGCGGCTCTCTTGTTTATGTGCTGCAGGCAATAATGCAAGTTTGCAGCGCTGTTTATTCGAATTGTTTATCGGGTTATCACCATGCGTTTGGTGAGGAGTGTGCCGTTAAATCCGAGTGAGTAGAAATACACGCCTGATTGCAGCTTTTTCGTATCAATTCCAACCGAGTGTAAGCCGGTAGCTTCATTATGTTCTGCTCTGTACACCTCACGTCCCAAAATATCAACTATTACAAATTTAGTCATGCCCGATGTCGGCAGATTGTAATAAATGGTAGTAAGGTCGTTGGCCGGATTTGGAATATTCTGCCACAGCTCAAGAAGATTTGCGTCATACACGTCTATACCTATCACGCCGGTGGGTGTGAAGCAGGTCTGGTCGTTCGCGGGATTTGCATCACCCGTCATCATGGTATAACCGCACAGTACGTAATTAGACAGCGGTGAAATATACTTTTGATGGAAGGTATAGGTTGTTGAATCGCCCCCTGCAAGTGAACCCGACCAAACCTCCGCGGCCAGCTGCACACCATTGCGTTTGTAGCCAACGGGGAAGGTTGTCTGCAGCGTAGTTCCGTAGTTCTTTATTCTAACAGTAACGGCTACCGAGTCACCGGAAATAGTTTGAGCTCCCGGCGAAAGAATGGCAGACACGCCTACATCATTGCTTGCAGCGGTAACATTACGGCTCACACAGGTGGAATCATTGAACCAGTAGGTATCACCAACACGTTTGGTATAACCGCACAGAGTATACACTGAGCCCGGTGAAGCATAGGTGGTTGTGAAGGTATAATGCGTGGTATCACCCGGATTAAGAACGCCTGTCCAGGTTGCTATGGCATGCTGAACGCCGTTCACTGCATAAGCTACCGGAATGGTGTGGAGGCTGTCGGTTCCAAAATTCTTAATTCTGACTTTAACCGCTACCTGCGAACCTGTCTGCGTAGCACCTGTCGGAGCCATCACTTCGATTACACCGGCATCCTTTGCAATAGGAGGTGCGAAAATCTCGAAATCGTCGATAGCCCATCCGTTGTAGTTGCTCGTGCTTGCGTTAGAGAAGAACAGGAAGCGGAACTGAACCGGCTGTGCCGAGTTTACAATGGTCGGAATTGTTCCGAGGTTGAATTTTGCGAACGCCCAGCCGCCGGTGTTACCTGTCCATGAAGGACGACCGTTTACGGTTGCATTGTACCATCCGGTACCTGCAGGATCGCCCTGATAACCCAGGGTAATCCAGGTGGAACCACCATTGATGGAGTACTGTACGCTGCCTCCGTCATAATTATTTTCTGTGTTCACCCAGTGCCAGAATTCCAGATAAGCACTGTCAACGGCAGTAAACAAGAAGTTCGGAGTGTAGAGATAATCAAGAGCGTTATTGGTATAATCGCCATCGAGATTGGTCTTCCAGCAATTGGCAGGACTGTGAGCAGCATTGATGGTGCTTGAAGCAGGCGCACCATGCTCCCAGAGATTATTTCCGCCGTTACCGAAGAAGTAATTCGTACCTTCAAAATTATCGGCGTAGGGAACAACGAATGTAGCAACGCCCATAATGTTGTTGCAGGTCGTATCATTCAGATGATCGCCGTCTGCCACAAGCCCGGTGTAGGCGCACAGGCTGAAATTGCCAGAAGGTGCCGTAAATTGCGTTACAAAAGTGTATGATGCCGTGTCGTTCGGAGGCAGAGTGCCTGTCCAGGTTGCATTGCCCGCAACACCGCCATTAACCTCATACGAAACAGGAATGCTGTAAAGTGTATCCAGACCATAATTGCGAATCATCACTTTTACAACATGGAAGGTCCCGGCCTGAACCTGTGTTGATGGAGAAAGTATCTGCTCAACACCGGCATCAATAGGCGATGGAATAGTGATGGAGAAATCGTCAATAGAATAACCGTCATACGGACTTGACCCATCGTTACTGAATACAAACCTGAATCTGACAGAAGCCAGGCTGTCGAGGATACTGAGTTTATATTCCGATTTTATCCATCCGCCAGAATTATTCGACCATCCAGGTATACCGGTAAAATCGATACTGGCATTGGTGTACCAGTTCACGCCAAGGGTATCATTCTGTACACCCAGTTGCTGCCATGTCTGACTGCTGTCAACAGAATACTCAATCCAGAGGCCGTCGTAATTATTCTCAACATAATAATTCTGCCAGAATTTCAGCTTTGCAGAGGTGGCGTTTGAGAAGTCGAAGTACTGTGTCCATAAGGTGTCGAGTGCATAGTTGCCCGGTGCTACCGAAAGATTGATATCCCAAGCATTGGGTGCCGAATGGGCAGAGTTTGTAAGTCCGTATGATGGCGTTCCAAGCTGCCATTCAGTAATGGTATCGCCTGAAGTCTGCATCCAGTTCACAACCGGACCGTCGAAATTGTCATAATAAGGAATTTGACTGGTAAACAAACCGTAAGGATTTGTACACAGCGTATCATTGCTGTGTATGGCATCACCTGTAAGACTAGTGTATGCGCAGATTGCATACGTCGCCTGAGGTGCAATATAGGTTTGTGTGAAAAGCAGCGTATCAATAGCTCCGGGAGCCAGTGTTCCGTTCCACGTTTGGGTTGCGGCAACCACACCATTCAGCTTATAACCAAGCGACATGGTGTTGATTGGATTTGTTCCGAAGTTTTTAAATACGACCTCCACGCTCACTGCTGCGCCTGCAAAGGATGTCCCTGCTGGTTGCAGGAAGGCTGTAACGCCCGCATCCTTGTTCGGCTGTCCGTAGAATGATTTACAGGTTGTGTCGTTCATTGTATTACTGTCGCCGGCAAGTACTGTCCAGGCACAAATATTATTGGTCAGCACACCAACGGTTAAGTTTGGCAAAGTAACCGTATCGGTACCGTTGGGCGGAATGGTCGGGCCTGCATAGGTAATACCAAGCGGAGCCTGTCCGTTATACTGATACCTTACCTGCATGTTTGAAGATGCAAAAATGCTGTCAAGTCCGTAATTTTTTACAATTACTTTAACAGGGATTGAAGCACCTTCAATTTCTGTTGCAGCAGGTCTCACAATTTGAGTTACGCCGGCGTCATGAGGTATCTGCGGAGAAATAACAATGAAATAGTCTTCTGTTTCTCCCCATAAATAAGTACCGCATGGAGGAGCAACATCACTTTCGTCGAGCACCACTCTCATTCTGGTAGGCAGGCCATATACGATACCTGTTGTAGGTATTGTAACCGGTCCGCTCACCGTCGGGAAGCTGGGGTCGATTCCTGTTTGCGACGAGAATACCAGTTCGGCAGGTACATCAAACACTCCGTTTCGGTTGTAGTCAATATAAACATTCGCAAGGCAGTCATACCAGTTATTGTCATCTTCAATCTGGCTGATGGAGATTGTGAAGGTACCGCCGGCGATAACCTGTGCCGGAGGAACATTTGTATAATCGGTGTAAGTATGAATAGCATCCGGATTGCTCAATGTAGGCAGCGGATTGCCATTGTTCAGGGTTGCAAACGTTACATTGCCGATATCATCATCAGCTGTATAAACTGCATATGAAGGACAATACGGTATCGGAGAGTTTACAACAATTTTCTGCATTGTATCATTAACAAGGGTTACATCGCAGTTTAATGAAGTGTAAGCTTTAATAGTATAGGATTGATATGCAAAGAGATTTGCAGTCTGCGTAAATGTGTAATCAATGGTATCGCCTGCACTGAGCGTAGCAATAACTTCATTTACGGGAGTGCCGCCATTCACGGTATAATGAACCGGAATATTGGTCTGATTAGCCGTGCCGTAATTCTTTACTTTTATCGTTACAGGTTCAGTGGCGGTAAGCTCAATGCCGCTGTTTGGCGTATAAATGGCTTCAACGGCAACATCGCAAGAAGGAATGCCCGTTACGAAAATTGTATCCGGAACACGGGTACTTGCGCAACCGCTTCCACCCGAAAAAGTCAAACCTGTATTTGGCTGACCGATATTTCCATTAGATGTATTGGTCCAGTCAGCAGCGTTGTTGTTATCAGAAACAATCCTGTTCAGGTAATCTGAAGATGAAGTGACTCCGTCACCTGTCCATTCTGTTCCCACAGTAACCGGGAAAGAATTGATGGTTGCCGTGAAATTCTGAATATCGGAAGCGTTCCAGCTCCATGCCACATAATCTACAATGACACCGTTGTTATCCAGAATCATGGCCCATCCGCCGCTTCCGGGACTCCAGTAGAGGTTGGAACCCCAGTAATTCGGACTCGAGCCATCATCGCATCTCCATTTCACCTCGTTGCCCGTAAAAGTGCCCAAATTCCACAGATTGGCATTAACCAGATTAATATCGCTGTAATCATCGCTCACAGCAACCACCCAACCTGTTGCATCTACTGTGCCACTGCCAGTATTCTGAATCTCAATACTGTCAGTTGATCCCAGATTGAGTTCAGTAATTTTCAGGCTGCCGCCTCCTGATGACACTGCTTCTGCCCAGTAAACGGTTGTTCCGTAAAGTATCGGGGAAGTGTAAGCGTGGCCTTGAGCTATCGGTGTGCTGCCCGTCATCTGTGTGTACCAATTTATAGAATCGGGTGAAATTGCAGTTGCAACTCCGGATGTACCGTAAGGAATCGTTGCATTCACTGTAGTCGGCGGATTCGGTGTATAGAGCAGGTCGACAGAAGCATTGATGGTGTCGTTGCTGCTGAAAACATCATTGACCAGCGCGATGTATGCTTTGATATTATAAGTAGAATCCTGATTAGACGGTAACAGCCCCGGATTAAACGTTGTGGTGAATGTAAATGTAAGTGTATCGCCGGGGATGATTGTGTTTGTTACAGGTTCAGTAGCTATTGCTGTTCCGTTTACTTTATAGGATGCATTCAGATTACCGTTAATGGTATTGGTTCCATTATTTCTGATTCTGATGGTCACGCTTTCGTTGCCATAGCTGCAACCGCTCACCGGATTTGTAAGGCTGACTATACCGGCTTCATCGTTCATCAGTATAACTTTTGCAGTATCAGGTACTCTGGCGCTGGCGCAACCGTTCACGGTAATACCCAGATAAATATTCGGACGTTCAGTGGTAAGCGTTCCCGGAATTGTCGGAAGACTACCGTCCTGATAATCATATTTCGCCATATCGCTGGTAGTGGTAGATGAGTAAAAACTCGGATATCCACTTGTCCAGGAGCCATCATTATTTTCCCAATAAATAACAAGGTTATCTGCACCATTATAGCTGAAAGGTGTTTGCAGCGGAAGTTTAAACAGTCCCGGACCGAGCCATGTAATTGGGCCATTGTAAACCTGCGTCATTGTTGCAGGATTTGGTTTATCGGCATTCGTGAAAGCAACATCGGTTGTGTGAGCCATGTAAACTTTTTGGTTCAGCATCGAATAATTCGTGGAACCACTTACATAAAATCCGACGGTATCAATTGAACCGGCATGAGCAATTTCGGCGGCAGTATAAAGCATACCGCTCCAACTGTAGTCGTACAAGCCGTAGCTGGGAACCAAATTCTGGGTTGAGGTACCATTGCCAATAATGGAGTGTTGTCCCGGAACACTTGTAGCTGCCTCCACATGATAAATAGTGGTTGTGTACAGCGCGGGCGTAACATATGGACTGCCGGTATGAATTGATGTTCCTCCGGTGGGGTTGGTATACCAGTAAATATTTGCCGGTGATGCGGCGAGTAAGGTGGCTGTGCCGCCATACGGAATTGTATCACCTGTTACAATGGGCACGCCCGGTGTATAGCGGGAAATAACCTGTCGTGTTGCAGTATCATTTATCTGCATCGGGTCGCCGGTAAGCGATATCCATGCTTTGATATTGAAAATAGAATCGGCCGTAGTAACGTGCATGTCAACAGGTACACTAAACGTGAAAGTAAGAGTATCTCCTGAGATGATAGTGGCAGTTACCGGCTGTGAAACAGGGGCACTGTTATTAATCCTGTAATATGCATTCAGGTTTCCGTTAATTACATTGGCGCCTGTATTTTTTATCATCATGGTAACGGTCTCTGTAGTTGTAAGTCCACAACCCGAATTGGGTGTTGTAACGCCCAGTGCGGCTGCTTCCTGATCGGGAACAAGTGCAATGTTGATATCATCAATATAAGCGTAATAATAAGTATTCGAACCCGATGGTGTATAGGCATGCCATCCGAAATAATAGGAACCGTCTGAGGGAACCGTGAAGGTTGCAGTAGCTTTCTGATACGATGTGTTTGTCATGGAAGGCATAGATATCAGTGTTGTATTCATACCTCCCGGTGTTTGCGCATTGCCTATTTTAAGGTCGACGCTTTCGGGATAGTTGGCACTGCTTACTCTGTACCAGTAATCTACTTTATAGGTACTGCCGGCAGCCAGCGTGAAACAGCGCGAAAAGAGCCATTCATCGCCGGCAGCAGTCATTGTATTATAATATTCAGCGCTGTACGAGCCGGTGTGTGCTGTTCCATTGTATGGAGCAATCCATTTTTCGCCGTCGCTGTTCACATCAAGGTTGAGCCATCCTGTCATGTCATCCGTAGGTTCAAATCCCATAGCATAGCCGCCGTAGTTGAAATTATAACCGCTGTAGATGGTGTAATTGGAGATGGTATCATTTAACTGATTCTGGTCATTGTTCAAGAATCCGTAGAATTTAAATGTATAGTTACCCGGAACGGTTAAATTGGCTTGTTGTGCAAACGTAAAATCATAAACGGAATCAGGAAGCAGGGTACCGCTGTATGTTTCCATAACCGGTGTGTTGGTGCCCAGTTTATAATAAAGGTCGGCCGACGTAATAGTTGTTCCACCATTATTTTTTATTCTGATAGTTACATTTTCATTGCCATAGTTGCAGCCACTTACCGGAGCCAGCACTGCAATGATTCCAAGGTCATCAGCCAGTGGTGTGAACTCATCGGCTCCCATATCCGGGTTTGACGGATCGCGTGGCTGACCATCGATGTCGGTTGTAACAGCGCCGATAGGTGTTCCCAGATTATTGATTAAATTTGAGAATGTGTGAAGGTCGGTTAAACTTGTGAAAGCCGGGTCGGCACTGATTGATTGTGCATCCTGCGACGTGGCTGCCTGCCATGCTCCGAGCGAGGTTTGATCGGCCGCAGCAAAATAGCCGAGTACACCCTGGACGCCACTTACATAATAATCGTTGAAATCAATACTTGTAAATGATGAAACAGGTGCAGTAGAATAGATAGCATAATTTTTAGCACCGGAATTACTCGGATTATTCATTGTATTCATGAAAATATTGTCCCGCAGGTCGATGCCCGTATTGGCCGTTGAGTAGAAAAGAATGGCCGTTGTAAGTGATGCGGAATTGTATGAAAGGCTCCCGTTCATATAAACAGAGTTATTCCAGATATTCAGTCCACCGGTTGTACCATCGAAGTACATCCCTACCGGTGATGAATTCGAAAAACTCGAATAACCATCGCCCTTAATCGCGCTAATCATATTATTATCAAAGGTGAGATTACTTGCAGCGCTGCCGGTATTGCAGTAGATACCTCTGCCGCCGTAACCGGAGGTTCCCGTGTATTGGATGTCATGAATAATATTTCCGGAAATAACAGAATTATCAACTCCGGTCCCAATGGTTATACCAACCGGTGTAGTCGGTGTTCCTATGATATTATAAACGGTGTTTCCGCTGATGGTGCTTGCAGTTATGTATGATACCATAATTCCATCATGACCCAGATAGCTTGTGGCAGTTGAACTTCCCAGACTATTTTTCAGGATATTCAGGTTATTCAGCAATCCTGAACTTGTGCCATAAGCATAAATGCCAACATAGGCTTTGCTGATATCGTTGTTCTGAATTGTAATATTATCATTGTCATCGCCGCTGCTTCCGATGCTCGTTCCGCTGACTGAAACAGCATATTTTCCACTTGCATTATCACCGGTTGCGAGTATGCAGTTTTTTATGATCACATTTGTACAGCCTGCACCAACACCGGTGCTGGCAAGCCACACAGCAGCAGTACCTGATGCCGTTGAAGTATTCAGAATACTCATATTCCTTGTAGTGGTACCATTGTTTGAACCATCAAAGAAAACATTATCGGTACCATTGAATTTCAGTGTAGCCGTTGCCGAGTTGTTTGTAATAACAACAGTAGCGCCGCTTGCAGGTTTAAATGTAACGGTGTTCGTTAGCGAGCCGCCGTTAATGGTATTAAATGTAATCTGCTCATTGTAGGTTCCTGCCAGAATATTAAAAACAGTGGGACCGTTGATACCACAGTTATTAAGCGATATCAGTGCATCTGCAAAGGTGGCGAAATTACCACCGGTGCCGATTGTATAATTGCCATGCATCAGTGTATCGCAGGCATAGAAAACACCTGTTGCAGTATCATTGCCGTGATTATGATCCAGACTGTCGTTAGGCAGCGTTGTCCATATTTTTAATGTATGACTGCCCGCCGGAACATTGGCATTACCAATAGTAAATGGCAGCGTTGACAAACCGTCAAGAACAGCTCCTGTCCACACATAAGGTGTTTGAGCAACGCCGTCAACCTTCCATTGAATAGTTGTTTTTTTCAGCGTATCAGTACCGTAATTTTTCACGATGACCGACACCGGCAGATTCACATTGGCCAGCTGGCTTCCTGTTGGGGCGGTAATCTGACTCAGGCTTGCATCATCATTACCTTGGGTTACCTGATAATGAATTTTAATATTCGGTCTTAAATTACCACCATAGGTACTACTGAGGTTCCCTGTGATAGCAACAGAATTTGCCGAACCGATGGTATATGCCGCCGAATAGGAACCATACTGCCAGTTAAAGGCGCCTGTAGTCGGATTGCCTGCGACCATTGAAATATCCCAGTTGGTACCAATTTCCAGACCTCCGCCGGTATAAGTATATGCAGAAGTTGTAAAAGGCAGCCAGCCTATGGTTGCCGGAATTGTTTGCGTTGTGGTATTGTAAACCTGCGTAGCGCCTGTTGTAAGTGTCGACCAGGGCGATGCTGCAAGTGCAGTGGCCGCCGAGTTCTTCATGTAAATACTCATCGTGGCATTACCGGTTGTTGCATATGCATCCGTTTTATACCATTCAACACCGGTAATAGGCGCGCCGTTTGGAAGACCTGCCGCGGCCAGTTCAGATGCAGTAATCAGATACCAGTATTGAGAATAATCATAAGAACTGGCGGCAGAAGAACGATAAATTGGACCATAATAATAATATGAAGATGTGCCTGTTCCAATAGTTACAGTGGTGGGTGGTTTCTTTGTATAAAACCAGCGTGTAACTCCGGTACCGAGATTATGTGAGAGACTGTTGTCAATAGCTACTACGTGATAATTTATTAACCTGTTCCAGGTTTGCTGAGGAATTGTGCCTTTATAAGTACTGTCTGAAATCCAGTTCATGGGAACGCTGCTATTGGCTCCGCCATTTACATTATAGACAAGATATGCCGTATCAATTCCCGAAGGATCTTTTATCCATGCATACACATCCCACGGACCTGTATTGAATACCGTATCGGTAACTATAGGCGCTTTCAAAGTGATGGTGGGTGGAATAAGTTCCGAGAGTGCTCCTACAACTTTTATATCGTCGAGGTACCAACCGCGGGCACCATTATTTCCATTGCCATTCGCATCAAACAGCATGAAACGGATTCGCACGTTTCCCTGATTTCCCGCGTAAGCAGAAATATCAAATTGCTCAGGACGCCACCACGATTGTGTGGGTTTTGCAATCGTATTCGTCGATTGCCAGTCTATCGGATAAGTGTTTCCGTTAAACTTGTTGCCGCTTGTCACAAACTGCGAGTTCCCCGGATTGAGGTATTCCGACCCGGTGAGCTTAAACCAGGGTCCGTTATTGATTGAAATCTGAACCTCGCCTCCATCGGCAATTTCTGTCTTGCAGATATGGTTGAATTTCAAAATCACATTTGAATAACCGGTGCAATTAAACGCGGAAGTGGTAAGATAAGAAGTGTCATTTATCTGAACATAGTTGGTGTCGCATTGCGCACCACCACCAAAGAGCCGGGTGTTGATAGCCCATGGAACCGGAACACCGGAACTGGTAACACTATCGGCTCCGGAAGGTTGTTCAAAATTTTCGTGATACACATTGGTTTGCCCGTAAACCAATGAACACAGAAGAAATGCAGATAAAAAGAATAGAACTTTTCTCATATTATTTCAGGTTAAGATTATTATTGCAATAGTCACAAAGTTAGTACACAAGCGGTGCGTTTTACATCAGTAACAATTAATTAACTTATAAAAAATCAGATGCTTATTAAAATCTCATTAATCTTACATGGACAAAAAAAATGAAAAGCCTTATTCACAGCACGTCATAGCAATAATCGGGACACACTTACTTAACAATTTGATTTACAGTACACTAACTATTTTATAAAAATATTACAATCACACATACCTGCATATCAATCATATAGAATATTTTCAAAAAATCACACTAAAAGTTAAATTATTTTAAAGACTATCTAGAAACTTCAATGATATAAAGCAACAAAACAGTAATTTACACAGATTAAACAATGATTGATTGTCACAACACTCAAAATCCCGAATCATGAAAGGAATCTGACATCAGTTGCTACATTTTTTATGTATGGATATTCTTTTTATCTACCTTTGTAAACACGGTAACCAGAGTAACGATATGAACGCTGTTGACAACCTAACGGAAAAAAAAGAAATCCTGAGCCGTTACCGCGATCTTCTTAAGGTTTGCAAACCAAGAACCAGCAGGGAAGACAAGATACTGATCAGGAAAGCTTTCAACCTGGCTCTTGAAGCCCATAAGGATATGCGCCGCAAAAGCGGTGAACCCTACATTTATCACCCCATAGAAGTCGCTATTGTAGCCGCAGGTGAAATCGGGCTTGGCACCACATCCGTTATCTGTGCATTGCTGCATGATGTGGTTGAGGACACCGATTATACCATTGAAGACATGAAGGGCCTTTTCGGAGAAAAAGTTGCCCGTATCATTGATGGTCTTACAAAAATCTCGGGTTTGCTCGATAATAAAACTGAATCGATGCAGGCAGAGAACTTCAGAAAAATACTGCTTACGCTTTCAGACGATGTGCGGGTGATTTTAATAAAGCTTGCCGACCGTTTGCATAACATGCGCACACTGGGTTCGCTTACCAAAGAAAAACGGCTTAAAATTGCTTCCGAAACATTTTATTTATACGCTCCCCTCGCCCATCGTCTCGGTCTTTACACGATTAAGAGCGAACTGGAAGATCTGGCATTCAAAAATACCGAACCGGAAATATACCAGACCATTACTCAAAAGCTCGCCGAAACGGAGCCGGAACGTAAACGGTTTATCAATAATTTTATCTTCCCTATTAAAAAAGTACTGGCTGAGCAAGGCATTCCTTTCACAATTATTGCCCGCACCAAATCAGTATTTTCTATCTGGGAAAAGATGCGTAAAAAAGAAGTTCCCTTTGAAGAAGTGTATGACCTTTTTGCAATCCGCATTGTAGTTGATGTTCCGCTTGATAAAGAAAAAGCAGAATGCTGGAAAGTATATTCCATAGTAACCGATTTTTACAGACCGAATCAGGAGCGCTTGCGCGACTGGATTTCCATTCCTAAAGCCAACGGATACGAATCGTTACACACCACAGTAATGAGCAATTCGGGCAAATGGGTGGAGGTGCAGATACGTTCAAACCGCATGGACGAAATTGCCGAAAAAGGATATGCTGCGCATTGGCGGTACAAAGGCGTGAGCGCAAACGAAAACGCGCTCGACGAATGGCTCGCCAAAATCAGGGAACTGCTGCAAAGCCCGGAATCAAACGCGCTCGACTTCCTCGACGACTTCAAACTGAATTTATTCTCCGACGAAATATTTCTGTTCACACCCAAGGGCGATATGTACACTCTGCCTACAGGTTCTACGGCGCTCGATTTTGCATACACAATACATTCGCAAATCGGCAACAGCTGTATAGGTGCTAAGGTAAATCACAAACTCAGCCCGCTCAATCATGTGCTTAAAAGCGGCGACCAGGTAGAAATCATTACGTCCGAAAAACAATCGCCCAAAGAAGAATGGATTAATCTGGTAACGACTGCCAAAGCAAAGGCACAGATAAAATCATACATAAAAGAAGAGCGCAGAAAGCTTGCTACCGAAGGCAAGGAAAAGCTCATTCAGATATTCACAGAGCTGAAGATAGAATTCACGACTCCCAACCTGAACAAGTTTGTACATTTCTGCAAACTCACCAATACCGCCGACCTCTTTATAGAAATCGCACAAGACCTCATCGGCAGCAAAGAAGCACGAAGCTGTTTTCTTGAACATGAGCGCGACAACTGGTTCAAGTATTTGCGTCGCCCGTTTGCGCGCCCGCGTGCTCAGGCCGATGCCCCCGAAACTCCCGACGAGATGACTCCGGGCGACATGAAGAATAAAACCCTGCTGCTGGGCGACAGTGTTGAAAGCATCAAATATTCGCTTTCCGGCTGCTGCAGCCCCATTCCGGGCGATGACGTTATCGGTATCATGGAAGCCAACGGTAAAATTATTGTTCACCGCACCAGTTGTAAAAGCGCCACACAACTCATGTCAACTTACGGCAACAGACTTATCAAAACCAAGTGGCGCGAAAATCACGCAATCGAATTTCTTGCCGGAATCCATCTCAAAGGTATTGACCACATGGGACTGATGCGCGATATCACCAACGTGATTTCAAAACAGCTCAGCATCAACATGCGCTCCATCAACCTGCAAACCACCAACGGGCTATTTGAAGGCACACTCAATGTTTACATTCACAATACCGACCAGCTGCGAAACCTCATCGAAAATCTGCGCAAAATAAACGGCGTGGAAAATATCAGCAGAATCAGTTAATAGGTAATAATGCGAATCAAGGGTTAGATTTTCTCTGTGTAACTCCGTGATAACTCTGTGTTTCTCCGTGTCAGTTTATTTTATTTCACAGAGGCACACGGAGAAGGCGCAGAGAGCCACAGAGTTAAATTTTCAAGTCTTGATTGGCATTAATAGTTAATAAGTAATAGGTGACCATCCCTGAATAGCTTGACCGATTTATCACTCCTCGTTATTCATTCTTCATTTTTCATTCTTCACTTTTCATTCTTCATTTTTCACTGTTTTCCCGGTTTGCAGTCACAAAATCCCCGTTCATCGCCGAAAAAATATTTTTCGAGGTGTTCACATCCCGTAATCGGCTAATATTTAAGCATGAACAGGGGTAAATATCATATGGACGACCTATAATCGTCCTCGAATACCACTTGCACAGCATATTTTAATTTTGTATTTTTGCAGTCAATTTAACAAAACAAAAACAAATAAACAGTCTTACCGGAATATTGTTTTTTTTGCACTCCGCAAAAACTGTTTAACAAAAACAATTAAAAAAGGAAAGTGATGTCATCCGATTCGTGAGAGTCGGCTTTGGTTCTATTATTCACAAAAAAAAATCAAATACGATGAACATCCTTTCCAACCGCCGCCACGCGGCTATTGTGGCTATTATTGCCGTTATTACATTTTCTGTTAAATGTACAAGCGCACAAGTAGTGAATTACATTAGTCCTATAAACATTGCCAATCGTGCAATCGATGTGAACAAACCTGTTGGAGCAACAACCGGACAGGCGAACGTAACGCCCGCAGGTGCCGCCACGTATCAGATTCCGATATTCTGCCCGCCCGGAACTAATGGCATGCAGCCTTCTCTGTCTATAGCCTATAATAGCCAGGCAGGTAATGGCTCCTTGGGCTGGGGCTTTGATTTATTCGGATTGTCGTGCGTTTCCCGCGTTGCCAAAACCATGATTCAGGACGACTCAATGACGAGTGTTACCATGACAAAGAATGACGTATTCGCTTTAGACGGGAACAGGCTTTATGTGAGTACCGGTGTTTACGGAGCTTCCGGAGCGACATACAACAGCGAGATGGCCGATTTCAACACCATAACATCTATGGGTACTTCGGGCAGCGGACCGCTGTGGTTTAAGGTCGTAACCCCCGACGGCACTGTAAAAGAATATGGCAATTCTGCCGATTCGCGCACGGTAAAAACTGCTGACAACAGCAGCACTGTTGGAATTTGGCGTCTGAATAAAGTGACCGATTATAATGGCAATTATTTGACCTGTGAATACGACCTGCAAAGCGGTTTGATAACACGCATTGCTTATACGGGCAACGCTTTGGCAGGACAACAACCATACAATGAAATATTATTTACTTATGGTCAGCGCAGTGACTTTAATACAACTTATCCTTATTATAATGCACCGATAGTTGATAAATTACTGCTGGTTGACATTACTGTGAAGGCCGAAGGCAGTGTCGTAAAAAAATATCATTTCAATTATAATTACGGTGCAAACGACATCTATTCCTTACTTAATGAAATAGTAGAATCAGATGCCTCAGGAAATGCACTCAACTCTACTGTAGTAACATGGGGTGACAAACTTGCTACAGGCGCAAATTCAATGACAGTGCAGGAAGGGATGGTTCCTACAATAAATTATGACCCATGTCATTCACCAATCAGTATTCTTAACCTATGGATGAAACATTTTCCGAACTGGTGGACACAGGAACAAAAAGATAAGGCACTTGGAGGATTCGCTCAAAAAATGCCCGCCCCTACTAATAAAGGATATCTATTTGGTGATTTTGACGGAGATGGGCTGACCGATTTTGTACGTTTAGAAACAAAAGAAATCATTGTTGGACCGACAAGAAAAATAATTACGTGGGAATATTATTCAAATACGTCGGCCGTGGCTTATCCACCATTATATATTGCAGATGCGGGAGGCAACATTTCTCACACGACCAAAAGCATGATTTTGCTGGAAGGAGCCGTTTCTGATATTAACGGTGATGGTAAAGATGAATTATTCTTAAACATAAACGATTGTGAGAAAGGTGCCGATTCTATTGACATTGTTTGTTTTCAAATGGCAAATTCAACTTTCGTGGAACTACCCCAATACACTATTAAAAATATGCGCTCAAGAGGCTTTGACCCCGGATACCAGGCTTCAGTTGCGTTTGCTGATTTGGATGGCGACCAAACCGCAAACAACATCATGGTACATCTGGGTCTCAATGACCATACTTATTTTTACAACTCACTGCCGATTATAAATAATTTGACGCTGCCTGCACCTGCACTTGATATTTATGGAAAATACAAAATGATAGATTTTAATGGCAACGGAAAACCTGAAATCTTGTACACATATGTAATGAACGGAACAAAAAAATCAAATATTTATGAGAAAAAAGGAAATAGCTATCCTCTTTTGGCGGTGATAAATATAATGCAAGCTGTTGAAGACAGCGTTTATCCGGGCGATTATAATGGCGATGGCAAAACAGATTTATTACTGTACAAAAAAAATCAGGATAGATGGGATGTTGCCCATTCAACCGGTCAAACAATACTTGTAGATGCTACTGCGGCTTTGCCTTCATTGAATAGTTTTACTCAAATGAACATTGAATACTCCGTTCTTACCGGTGACTATAACGGCGATGGTAAAACAGATGTGTTGATATATAGCACCGATCAGTCAAACCCGGGACAGGCAGGCAATGTAAAAATATATTATTCATACGGCGGAAATTTCAGACCAATTGATTATGGAACACCAACAATAACTTACAACAATGGAACATTGATGTCTGATGTAGAAAATGCAGGAGATATAAATAAGGATGGAAAGGACGAAATCTATTTTACACGTTTAACCTTTCTGGGTGATGCCTGTTCCGGACGTTATACCTATACCTGTAGCTTTGATGATGGCATTACACCGCTTAAAGTAACATCAGTGACTGACGGATACAATAACAAGACAGCATTTTCGTATTCGAAATTATCCAATCCGTCGATTTACACTTTAGGTACAAACACAGACGCCAGGCTTAGCACTCTCAAAGGTTCCGGAACAATCGTTGCCTCTATGTCGCAGCCCGATGGCATTGGTGGTACAAGCACAACTAATTTTAAATATGAAGGCGGGCTGGTGCACAAGTTCGGAAAAGGCTTTCTTGGTTTCAGTAAAGTGACGGCAGAAAACACGACCACCGGTATAAAATCCGAGACATCCTGCACTCTGGATGCCGCAACCCTTATGATGAACCCGGCACTGGTGAAAAAATATATAAACAACAATTTAGTATCTAAGGTACAGAATACATTTCAGTATGTTGCACTCTATGGAAGTAATGGACACGGATATTTCAAAGGTCTGTTCCCATTTACATCACAAAGCATAGAAACTGATTTGCTCACGGGGATTATAAATACTTCTTCGTATAATTACGGCACAGTAGCAAACATTACAACGAATAAAGGGAACCCGCTATCGGTAACTGAAACCTATGGTGCTGACGGCACACAAGTAACAACCAATACTTACATAACAGCAAATTATGCTACAGCCAATGGAACTATTTCCATGCTTAAACCCTCATCGTTGCAGGTAAGCACCACTGTAACCGGACAAACTGCTTTTGTAAAAAAAACGAACTTCACCTACAACACAAATGGACGTCTGTGGAAAACTACCGAGTGGGCAAATCAAACAAAAACACTGCTCACCACCTATGATTATACCGGGAATAATTTCGGACTCGCCACAAAAGTTACGACCACCACTTCAGGCATTACAGACCGCTACAAGAATTTCACCTACGATACTCGTGGTCGCTTTGTTCTCACTGAAACCAACATGCTCGGGCATACAATCACATACCAGTATAACAACGCTTTTGGTGTGAAGACATCGGTAACAGATATTGCAGGAAATATCACGACCTATCTGTATGATGGATTGGGCAGAATTAAACAGGAAAACCTGCCTGCCGGGGCATCGAATATTTACAATTATAGATGGGATAATTCTGTAAACAACGGCCTTTATTATACCGAAGAAAAACGCGCCAACGCCCCCGACACAAAAACCTGGTACGACCAGATTGGACGTCCCGTATACAATACCACAGAGGGCTTTAACGGTGCATTGGTTTATACCGAAAAAGAATACAATGCAAAAGGTCAATTGTACCGCGAAAGCAAGCCCCATTACGGCAACGAACTTCCGAAATGGATTACCGGAACATATCAACCCAACACCGGAAGGCCCGCGACTACCAGTAACGACGGGCTGATTACGAGCTATGCCTACAGCGGAAAAACAGTAAGCATAACAGATCCCGGCGGAAAAGTCAGCAGTAAAACGATTAATGATTTCGGGCAGGTAGTGAGCAGTACCGATAACGGTGGAACGATAAGCACGGTATTTTACAGCAATGGCAAACCCAAAACTACCTCAACCAACGGAACTGTAATTTCATTTGCGTATGATGTCTATGGAAATCAAACATCACTTACAGACCCGAACGCCGGCACCAGCCTCTTCACATACAATATTTACGGTGAACTTCTGACACAGAAAGATGCTCGTGGTAACCTTTACTCGTTTCTGTATGATAATGCAGGCAGGATGACCAAAAAGACGGGGCCGGATGGCGTTTATGAATATTCGTATGTTGTATCGGGTCCGGGAAAAGGAAAACCTTCATGCTTACTCAGTCCGGGTGCGAGCGTAACATACGCTTACAATAATTACGGATTACCGGCCACCGTAACCGAAAACATTGCCGGTGCCGGCTATAGCTACAATTATGCGTACGATAATTATTTAAACAATACGGCCATTACCTATCCCAATGGCTTGTTGGTAAACAATGTTTACAATGTTTACGGGCAACTCACTGAAGTGAAAGCAAACGGAAATCAGGTATGGAAAAAAACATCGGAAAATGCTGCCGGCCAGATACTGCAGGAGCTGCAGAGCAACGGGATACTGACAACCTATAGTTACGATGCGCAGAATCGCCTGACTCAGATACAAAGCCCCATACAAAATGATGTGTACACGTATGAAAATACAACAGGCAATCTAATCAGTCGTTCTGACCAGTTGAATTTATTGAACGAAACATTTTCGTATGATAACCTCGACCGGCTTACCGAAGTAGTGATGAACGACATTTCTACCAAATCAATGAAATATGCGCCCAACGGTAACATCAACCGTAAAACCGATGCTGGAACTTACGTCTATGATGCCGTCAAACTGAACGCGGTATTAAGAATTGCAGGAACACCGGGCACAACGGCCATTCCATCGTTTACGCAGGATATCACGTATACCGCTTTTAATAAAATCCAGCAGATAAGCGAGAACAATAAAAAGATAATATATACTTACGGTCCCGGTCAGCAGCGCAATAAAATGTCGGTGTATAATGGCACCACTCTCGTGAAAAGCCGCATCTATTGCGGATTGTACGAAAAAGAAACCACCGCTGCAGGAGCCGTAACAGATTATTGTTATATTGCTACATCAAACGGTGTAACAGCAGTGGCAATAAACGGCTTGATAAACTATCTGCGTAAAGACAGACAGGGCAGCATAACAGGTCTCATTAACTGGAACAAGGTATGTCTTGAGCAATACAGCTATGATGCCTGGGGGCGCAGACGCAATCCGCAAACATGGGAATATTCAGGCTTTTCAACACCAACCATGCTTAGCAGAGGTTATACCTTTCATGAGCACCTCGATGATTTTGGTCTTATCAACATGAACGGCCGCTGCTACGACCCGGTTGCAGGGCGTTTTCTGAGTCCTGACCCGGTGGTGCAGGCCACAAACCTTACGCAGAGTTATAATCGCTACAGCTACTGCCTGAACAACCCGCTGAAATTTTCGGACCCGAGCGGAAACACCTATTATCGTTGTGATGCTACTGCGGGTTGGTCGAACGGCATCGATTATAAAAACTGGATGAAGTACATTGATGAGCATAAGAATGATTATGACGACATGTCGTATTATGGCATGATTACGGCCATTAATAATATAATCGGACCTGGGTGCAACGGTATGAGTGGTAACGCCAGTTCGGCAGAAATGATTTACCCGAATTCTGAGCACCATCGTGAAACCCGGGAAGCGACCGCCAACGGCACCTACATTCAGGCTCTGAACGGTATGGCAATGGGGAAATTGCTCTCAGCCATTATAACCGCCTGCCCTATTATTGAGAAATTTATTTCATTGCCGGTGAGTGATGGTCCTGATGATCCGCCAACGAAAAATAGCACAAATTTGCCATCTGGCAGAATTAAAGATGAAAGGGTTGTACTTGATTATATGGGAATCAAAGTGAGTTACTTTGTAATAACGAAAGACAACGATCCTTCTGCTGTTGTAATTACTACTGACCAGTACGGGAATTATAAAAGCACCTCGTATGGTTATGGACCGATAATTACTGCAACAGTTGGTGCAGATGGTTCACTCAAATTAGGAGGGTTAGGCAGTAATGTCGGATTTGATAAAAATTTCAACATAATTATGGATGGCGCCGTGCCAACCGGAACAACTTCGCGAGCCGGAGTAAGTGTAAAAATAAGTAGTGATTTTATTGAAAGTTTATTTCAATCTGCTGTTTCAATGGAATTTTTAGATTATTGTTTAATATTAATTGCGCTGTAACGTATATGTGCAAATTCAACTGTTGACCTGCCAATAAATAACTTAACTTATTATGAAAAAGAAAACTAAAATTTTTCTATTCTCCGGAATTATTGCAATGATACTTGTCGGAGGTGGAACATTCTATTATGCTAATATGTACCATGTAGAGTGGGAAAATTGTGAACGCTTCAGTTGGGTTTTCAAAGACTCTGCATGGTCAAATATTGATAAAGATTTGTGTTTAGGCAATGTAGGTAAAAACGATGTACATAAAGGGTACGTTTACAAAAGGAAGTACTATGTTGAAATTTGGGAATTTTTCAATTTGCATGATGCTAATCTGTCAGATGTTCCTTTCAATACAGATATTGTTTTAGATAAGGTCGAAATACAACGTGGCGAAATAATTCAGAAAGATGTATTCCCATGTCCACAGATTACAGTAAAATTTAGGCCGTATTTTAATAAAATGAATATCAATTTCAACGTGGGATCAAAGATTATCAAAACTTTAAATGCCCCTAAATATAAAGGATTTTACGGCAATACTTCAAGGATAACGCTTACAAATGAAAAAGATGAGAATGAAGTTATATTTGATTTTCATCAAGAGGACACTACTATTTTCCTCGCTGTTAAAAATTTCTCAAGATTCTATTTGATTATAGTAAATTCCAAAGAGAAATTCGATGACAGCATTCTTAATATTTTCAATTTGGAATAGAAATATTGCACGGCATCAATTAATTGTGAATAATATTGAGAATACAGGTCAAACCTAATATTGTAAAAAAAATAAAATTAATCACACACCATGCACCTTAGCAAAACAGACATTAAACAGATAAAATATGAATTACGCCCGGGAATAATATTTTCGATAATAGTCCTGTTCTTTGGCGGGCTGTTCAATGTGTTGTTTTTCACATCGGAAAATTACAACAGCCGGATATTATTTATTGTGGTGGCTGATGTTGTAATTATGTGCTCAAGCCTGCTGGTATTTTATGCAATGAATCGAAAGTACATCAAAGACCTGAGAGCCGGAACGAAACAGAGCAAAACGGGGACTGTTGAGAATAAAGAAGAAGAGATATCATATGAGGCAGGCAGCGGGAATTTACACATCCCCATTTTGGGCGATATTTTTCCAAAAATATGGGGACAGAAGATGAAAGAAAATACAAAGTTCTTTTTGATTATCAGCAACCGAAAATATGAGGTTGAAAAAGAATTTTACGACAAGGTGAACAACGGAGATTTATTGGAAATATATTTTTCTGAATACAGTGAAATATTACTAGGTCTGGAAATGAAAAAATGTCTGTCCGCCTCCGGCGGAAAAAATAACAAAAACAATTAAATCAAAAAATCATGAAAAAACACATTGGACAATTATGCAGTCGGTATAAAAACGGCTTGATTCTGATTTTAATGTTGTGGTACCTGCCATCAAATGCGCAATTCAGCGTGGGTGTGTCTTTGGGTCCGGGATGGGGGATTATAGGTTCTGAGTTCAAAACCCGCACCTGCCAGATGCTGTATTATTCGAATGCCGTGACGCGGGAAACAACCTACGCTGACACCAGTTTTTCATGCGGAGGCGGCCTGCACGCTGTATTAACAGGCGTCTACACCTTTACCAAATATCCCTGGCTCAGTGTTCAGCTGGGAGCCGGTTATGCAGGCGGGCAGAAACTTACTGTTAAAGGCGGATACCTGCAGGACGTGGCGGGCAATTCCGCTTATTTTGTTCACTACAATACCACATACCGACTGCGCGGCCGGACAGCATGGCTTGAGCCTGCACTGCGGTTTTCATATCCCGGAAAAAGATGGTCGCCCTACCTGAGTATTGGTCCTCAGATAAGCTACCACTTTATAGATGAAACAGCCGATTTGCAATGCGCCGTATCGCTTTCTTCATACCGTCCCTATCAAAGAATCAATACGCAATTGCAGTACCGGCGAGGCTTATCGGTGGGATTAGCATTAGCAGGCGGTATAGATTTAAATGCGGGAGCCGGCTTTCATGTGTTTCTTGAATGTGCAGCAGCATATGATAATTACACACCCAAATCAGCAAAAATGGTAAAATACAATTTAGATGGCGGCACCCGCTTACCGCAAATGACAACGAGTGCGAAAGAGTTTGAATTTACTGATAATGCAAATGCGTCATTTTATAACAAGGACGGAGAATTTGTTTCCTTATTACTGGTTGAACCCGATTATGCCGGAAACCCCCAACAGGAGCCCGATAAACCGTCGGAGTTGCGAAGCTATTCGTTCTCATTTTCGAATGTTGCCATTAATATTGGTTTGCGGATCACCATAAGTCGTTACGAATAAAAATAATTTACCTGAACATTAAACAAATAAATCGTCATGAAAAAATTATCAATCGTTATTATGTTGCTGCTTGTGGCTATGAGCCTGGGCGCACAAACATTCGAATACACCTACGACGCTGCCGGAAACCGGGTAAAGCGACAAATAGTTGTCATGAAAAATCTTGAATCGCACGACAGCCTTTCCGATGCTGCCAATACTCCCGTTTCGGAGCAATTGGGCGAGATGACCATAAACGTTTTCCCGAATCCCGTGGAACAGCGGCTTAATGTGAATATCGCGAATTTGCCGGCAGAAATTACGGGAAAAATCGGTCTTTTCGATATGGGCGGCCGTGAACTGATGAACAGAACAAACCTGAGCACTGCAAACACCTTTGACATAAGCACATTGCCCTCAGGCCTGTATATCCTAAGACTTACAGCCGGAAACGACCAAAAAGAGTGGAAGATTATAAAAGAATAGCGCCTTTTCTATTTTCTTATTTAGAATCAGAATAATTTGATTAATTTTATCCTGTGATCAATTATGCGATTCTATGAAAGAACGAATTCCTGAGCTGTTCAACGATGTAAAGCAGATTTTCACAGCTTACATTGAACTGAATAAACACCGGAAAACACCGGAACGCTACACTATTCTGAAAGAAATTTATCTGTTCGACGGTCATTTTGATATTGAAACACTCTATATCAGAATGAAAAACCGCCGTTACTCTGTAAGTCGCGCAACCCTATATAACACTATGGATCTGCTTCTCGACTGCGGTTTGGTTACCAAGCACCAGTTCGGAAAAAACGCGTCGCAATACGAAAAATCATACAAGTTTAAACAGCACGACCATATCATCATTATGGAAACGGGCGAAGTGATTGAATTTTGCGATCCACGTATTCAGGAGATTAAAAGCTCTCTGGAAAAAACTTTGGGTTTAGAAATTGCACACCATGCACTCACGTTTTTTGCCCGTAAAAAATCGACCGAACAATAAACTGCAATAAGACCTATGAAAGTAGATGTAATACTCGGGCTTCAGTGGGGCGATGAAGGCAAAGGCAAGGTGGTTGATGTAATCAGCCCCGGTTATGACATTATTGCACGGTTTCAGGGCGGTCCCAACGCAGGACACACCATAGAATTCGACGGCGGCCGTCACATTCTGCATTTATTGCCAAGCGGCATTTTTCATAAAAACACGACCAACATTATTGGCAATGGCGTAGTGGTGGATCCGCTTATCATCATGAAAGAAATTGCCGGCCTCTTGCCTTTTGGCATCAGCGCCGAACAAAATCTGATAATCTCCAAACGCGCGCATCTTATTCTTCCTTCCCACAGGCTGCTCGACGCCTGTTTTGAAGCCATCAAAGGCAATCTTAAAATAGGTTCAACACTTAAAGGAATATCGCCCGTCTACACCGATAAAGCCGCGCGAAGCGGCCTCAGAGCCGGAGATATTTTTTCAGAACGCTTTTTTCAGAAATACGGACAGCTTAAACAGGCACACCTTCTAACCGCCCAGAGTACCGGACACGATTATCGGCACATACTTATCGACGGACTTCCGTTTGGGGAGTACGAAGAAAAATGGATGGATGCCGTGCAGCAGATGAAGAAGCTGCGCTTCGAAGAAACCGAAGTTTTCATCAACGAAGCATTGCGTTCCGGAAAAACGGTACTTGCCGAAGGCGCGCAGGGAAGTTTGCTTGATTTGGAATTCGGGAGTTACCCATTTGTCACTTCTTCAAATACGGTATGTGGCGGCGTTTGCACCGGTTTGGGCGTATCGCCTCACAGCATCGGTACGGTTTACGGCATTTTTAAAGCCTATTGCACCCGCGTGGGCAGCGGTCCTTTTCCGACGGAACAATCAAATGAACTGGGCGACGAGCTGCGAAAATCAGGCAACGAATACGGCTCCACTACAGGCCGTGCAAGGCGTTGCGGATGGCTCGACCTGCCGGCACTGAATTATGCAGTGATGATAAACGGCGTAGATGAACTTATTATGACCAAAGCAGACGTGCTGAGCAATTTTGCGGAAATTCAAATCTGCACAAGCTACGCACAAGACGGCAAAGAAATGAATTATCTGCCGTTTGACCTTGGTGAAAAAAGTGTAGTGCCATCGTACAAAAAATATTCAGGATGGAATTCCGACCTTGGCAGCATAACAGCATTATCTGAATTGCCCGCTGCTACCGCAGCATATATCGATGTGATTGAAAATTACGTTCAGAAAAAAATATCCATGGTATCGACCGGACCGGGTCGCGAACACATTATAAAAACAATTGTATAAAAGTATAAAGAACCGTATCATGAGAGCAAAAGCAATCTTCTTATTAAGTTTATTAGTCATCATGGGAAGCGCGCTGAGCGCGCAAATCAAAGCAACGGATGTGCCACAGGATGTGGTCGTCAGCTTTAAGTATAAATATGCTGATGGCGTAATTCAGGAGTGGCGTAAGGATGCGGAAGATTACATCGCGGCATTCACGCTGAATAATCAAGAAGCGGCAGCACGTTTTGATGCCGACGGAAAATGGCTTGAAACCAGATTCACCGTCAAGGACAAAGAATTGCCCGGTCAGATTATCAATTACTACAAAGAAAATTTTAAAAAGCAAGAATACGTGATTGCCTCGTCCGACCTGGTAAAGAATAATAAAGGGGAGAATTTTTATCAGGTATTTGTAAAGAAAGAAGGTATCAACCAGCCCGACCCTATTGAACTGTATTTTGACCTTTCGGGAAATTTTCAGAAAAAAGTGGATCCCGAAGAAGTTAAAATAGAAAAAGATTTTGATGATCCGGGCAAAACCGATGTTAAAACCGGCGACAAGGATAATAATGAAATGCCTCTTAATTCAGACGTTTCAGTTAAAGAATTGCCGACACCGGTGAACTCCTACATTAAAGCCAATTACAAAGAATTCACCATCAAGGAATCAAAATACATCAATGAACTCGGACTAGGCAATGTGTATCATCTGGTGCTTAAACAGCAGGGACTGAAAGGACAGATAGATTTATATTTTGATTTAAGCGGTGCACTTTTAAAAACGCTGAATTCAGCAGATAAAAAAGAAGACCAACAAAAAAAAGACAGCAAGAACGGCCAGGTAAATCCTACGCAAAATCAATCACAACAGCAAACACAGAATGAGACACAACCCAAAGACGACTGGGAAAAATATATAGTTGCCGATACCAAAGTTCCTGCCACAGCGAAGCAGCATTTCCTTACAAAAAATAAAAAAGCCACGAACGTATCCTGGTATTTTAAAGAAAAAAAATACATTGTAAAATACGTTATCAGTACTAAAAAAGGGATGAATACCTATTCTGAAGAAGGTGTATGGCTTGAAACACGCATCGAACAGGATGAGGTTAGTCTGAGTCCGCTTATCACCAATTATCTCAAAGATAATTACCGTTCATTACAGATTTCATTGATATACTATTATCAGGTACCCAAAGACAAGTACTACGATATTTATATGTATGACAAGCACAGCAAGGAAAAACCGGCGCCCATGACTATAGTAACATTTGACGGAACGGGAAAATTCCGCAACATCGACAAACCGGAATTGGCCGATCCGAATAGCGCTGCCGAACAGAAAAGAAGGGAAAAAGAAGAACAGGAATTTCAGGATAAAGTAGATGCCGGAGGCGCTAAAATAGATGCCGGAAAAACAGTGAACGATGAAGTAGATCCAAAGGAGCTGCCCACACCTATTATAAAATACATGAAGGACAATTACAAGGAGCACATCATCAAAAAGTCGCGTTATATGGCCGATGCAGAGCTGGGGCAGGTATATTATCTGGAGATTAAAAAAGAAGGGCTGAAAGATATCATTAAATTGTATTTCGACGTCACCGGAAATCTGCTGAAAAAAATAGACCCTGCCGACGATAAATACATTAAGGAAAATGAAATCCCCGATGAACCGGTTACTCCGCAAGGTAATACGGACGAAAAAATTAATTTAAAAGAATTGCCTGCAGGCGTTTCAAAATATGTAAAGTCTAAATATCCTGAGTATAAAATTGAGCAGGCTTTTATGAAAACATCTGAGGAATACGGCAACCACTATAAAATTGATTTGAAAAAGCAGGGAGTCAAAAAAACAACCATACTTTTGTTCGACCTGAACGGTAATTTCATTAAAGTGGACAGTGATAATGATGCGGAAGAGTAACAGATAATGCTTGTTTCTAAACTATTTTACAGATTTTATTTCCCGGCAGCACTGCTGTGTATGCTCATTGCAACGCAGTGCGAAGCGCAGCAGAAAACAAGAAAAATAGACCTTGTGAATGCTGATAACGCCATGTATGATAAAAGTAAAGGTGAATTCACAAGGCTTATCGGCAACGTAATTTTTCAGCACGAAGAAACGCTGATGTATTGCGACAGCGCCTACCTGTACGATGAATCAAACAGCCTGATAGCCTTGGGCAAGGTTCATATTAAAGTAAATGATTCGATTAATATTTACAGCGATTCACTGCATTACGACGGGAATACAAAAATTGCAGAACTGCACAGAAACGTAAAACTAATAGATAACCAAATTACACTTACTACCGAACATCTCACGTATAACATGCGCGATAAATTGGGGCGCTACTACGATGGCGGTAAAATTGTGGATCCCGACAATACACTTACCAGCGTCATTGGATTTTACTACTCAGAGAAAAAAGATTTTTTCTTCAACGATTCCGTCGTGCTTGTTAACGTCAATTATACGATGCATTCCGATTCGCTGATGTACAATACTAAATCAGAGATTTCGCATTTTTTTGGTCCGACTACCATGACAAGTGAAGAGAATTTTATATACTGCGAAAAAGGCTGGTACGACACCAAAAAAGATGCTTCCGAGTTTACAAAAAATGCATGGATGCGCAACGATAAACAGAAGATGAGCGGCGACAGCATTCTGTATAATCGAATCACAGGCGTAGGACTGGCATATCATAATGTAACCATTACCGACACTTCGCGAAGCTCCATCATCAAAGGAAATTTTATCCGATACGATCAGAAACATGAATACTCGCTGGCCACCGACAGCGCACTGCTTATGCAATACGACAAGGGCGACACGCTGTATCTGCATGCCGACACACTGCTGGCAACTTTTGATACAGCCACCCGAAAAGCAAAAACAATTTATGCTTTTCATAAAGTAAAATTCTGGCGCACTGATTTGCAGGGAATGGCCGACTCACTGGTATATCGTTACAGCGATTCTACCATCAATTTGTTTTACAATCCGGTGTTGTGGACAGAAGACAAGCAACTCAAGGCAGATACTATTGTGATACATCTTGCCAATAATCTTGTGCGAATGATTGATTTATTCAGTGCGGCCTTTGTGATAACCTGTGACGACAGCACTGCAGGCAGATACAATCAGGTGAAAAGTCTGAATATGAAAGGTTTTTTTAACGAAGGAGAACTTTATAAAATTGAAGCATACACCAACGCGGAAACTATTTATTACCTAAGAGAAGATAATGGGAAACGCATTGGTACAAATAAGGCCGTGAGCCGTAATCTTGCAATCTACATTAACAATAATGAAATAAAAACCATCTCTTTTCTCGATAAACCGGAAGCAACGCTTTATCCCGATAAGGACGTGAAAGGCGATGATTTGTATTTGAAAGATTTTATCTGGCTTGACAAAAAAAGGCCCAAAACAAAATTTGCCGTTTATACCTGGAACTAGCGCATCATGACCTTGTTTTACGCACCGGAAATATCATCGTCGGGCTGCATACTGAATGCAGAAGAATCGACTCATTGCGTAAGGGTTTTGCGGCATGTGGCAGGCGATACTATCAGACTCACCGATGGTCTTGGATTTTTTTACGAAGCCACCATTATTACAGCGAATCCCAAAGCCTGTGTTGTAGAAATTACCGGCAGAACAGAAGAACCGGCGCCCATGCCGTTCAGGCTGCACATGGCCGTTGCACCACCCAAAAATGCAGAACGTTTGGAATGGTTCCTTGAAAAAGCTACAGAAATAGGCATTTCGCAGGTCACACCCATTATTTGTGAACACTCGGAACGCAGTCGCATCAATCACGAACGGCTTATGCGCATTTTGATTTCTGCGATGAAACAGTCGGAACGCGCCACCCTGCCTGTACTTTCAGAAGCCACAGCATTCAGTAAACTCATTGAACAGGCTTCTGAAGATATTAAGTTTATTGCACACTGCGAACCGCAGAAAAAAAGCACGATTGGCGAGTTTTATAAAAAGAACCATTCGGCTTTAGTGCTCATCGGGCCGGAAGGAGATTTTTCAGTCAATGAAATAAATCAGGCACTGAAATCGGGATTCAGTCCAATAAGTTTGGGAAAAAGCCGTTTAAGAACAGAAACAGCAGCTTTGGCTGCATGTACAATACTAAATTTTATTAATGAATAAGGTAATGAAAAGAACTATTGCATCTCTGATATTCCTCCTCTTTGTACTGCAAACGCTCAGCGCACAGTCAGTGCAAATAGCACTATTGAAGTATAAAGGAGGCGGCGACTGGTACGCCAATCCAACATCGCTCACCAACCTGATTAAGTTCTGCAATCAGAATATCAAAACCACGCTGAATGCTGAATATGCCACTGTAGATGTTGGCAGTTCAGAGATTTTCAATTACCCTTTTGTCCACATGACCGGTCATGGAAATGTAATCTTCTCCAATCAGGAAGCCAAAAACCTGCGCGATTATCTTATTTCAGGCGGGTTCCTGCATATCGACGATAATTATGGACTGGATCTTTTTGCACGCCGCGAAATGAAAAAAGTCTTTCCTGAGCTTGATTTTGTTGAGTTACCGTTTAACCATCCCATCTACCATCAGAAATATAATTTTAACAGCGGCCCGCCAAAAATACACGAGCACGACGGTAAACCTGCTCAGGGCTTCGGATTAATCTATGAAGGGCGTCTGGTTTGTTATTACACCTATGAATGCGATTTAGGCGACGGATGGGAAGATCGTGAAGTACACAAAGACTCGGAAGAAATCCGCACCAAAGCCCTGCAAATGGGTGCTAATCTTATCCAGTACGTTTTTACGAAGTAGACTTCTTTAAAGAAGAACTTAAAGCGCAAATCCGCCACTGGCGGGAAGAAATAAATAAACAGTCGAGAGTCAAGAGTCAAGAGTCGAGAGTCGAGAGTCAGAGGTAGAGGTCGAAAGTCCAATCGGTACACGTTTTATTGGGAAAGCTAAAAGAATCTATGTTTGAAATCTCCCGCCTGATAGCCTTCCCACAATGACGGTCTGCATTTTCACTATTAACTCAAATACCTGTTAACTGTTCACTATTACCTGTTACTTATTACCTATTACCTGTTACTTATTACTTATTACCTATTATCTATTGCCTGAAAAAAAAGCTGCCCCGAAAACGAGACAGCTTTTTTTAAAATGGTGTGTTCTGAAACTAGCGAACAAAGATTTTTTCGCCCATCATTTTGCCACCTGCAGTCATAATAACAAGGTATTCGCCTGTAGGCAGGTTGGTATTCAGATTCAGTGAATAATTACCGGCTGCTTTGTTGCCTTCCATATAACCAGCTACATATTTGCCGGCGATATCATGAATTTTGAAAGTAACATTGCCTGCATTTTCGATTGAATAATCAAGAATGGTTTGGCCTTCTGATGTATTTCTTGAGCTGAGTTTCATGCCCTGGAAAAAATTATCATTCACGCCAATATTGCCGCTGATAACTGCGAAGAGAGCTCCGTCGTTGTCAAGACCACCTGCTGTACCATTGTAGGTAAAGTAGTTTGATGTGGGGGCATAGTATGATGAGAAGTCAGGCATAACATAAGCACTCTGGCTGTACATGAGCTGCTGTCCGTCACCGTTATTATCGCAAATCAGATAAATGGTATCACCATTTACGCGGGGTTGGTGAAAATCGGCTGTGATTGCAAAACCATCAGGATTTGAACCGGAAACGAGGATAGGACTTGGGAAAGGCATATAGTTGAACACTAAACCGTTTGTGAGGGTGGTGTCAACATCTGCAAGTGTCATGTAGGTTGATCCGAGGAGTGTTCCGTCAGGAGCAGTTGTTGAATAGTAGAATTGAGGTCCCGGGCCGTATGTCCAGGTACCGCTGCTGTAACCAATACCGCAACCATCGGGTAACAGTTTGTTCAGGAGGAAGAAGATAGTATCGGTAGTACCATTGCCACCAACAACTTCTTTATTTACGCAATAGAATCCAATACCGGCAACATTGATGGGTGTTCCACCGGTGTTCTCGTAGCACTGAATCCAAACGTCCATAGCGGTATCAGCAGGAGCACCACTTGTTCCCCACCAGTAACCGATTTTGCCTAAACCTGTTTGTGTAAGACCGTAACCACCAACTAAGTCGGCAAGTACAATCTGAGGAAGATAATTTGAACTCAGACCAACGGTGTCACCGGCAGCTTTTGAATTGTCGAACATCGGAATTTGTTTGCTCATCATTGGCACAGCTCCGTATTGTTTTATTAAGGAAGCAGGTGCTTGCAGTTGCGCGCTGGCTATTCCGGCCACGAGTAACAATGCGATTAAAACATAAACTTTTCTCATGATTGTTTTGAGTTTTGGGTTAATTAAATTTGGTTAATAGTTTTCTTCTTGAATAGTACAAAAATAACAATTATTATATTATGAGTTTCGTTTTGAAATATTTTTTTGGGAAAAAGTTTCAACCAAATAAGCCTTTGCCTGTCAATATATTAATAAATCTCTTATCTATATATTTTGACACCAATTGGCATCCTTCGTGAAAATAGCAAGTGCGAATGTGCATCAAAATCCTTCTTTTCATGAACTTTTAATTTCTGTAACCTACAAATCAAAAACATTATCGTATCGGCCTGTTTCACTATATTTGCTGAAATTTGTGAGATAAATACCCATTTTAATGATGAAAAAACTTTTGTTTGTTACGATTCTCAGTGCTTATACAATGCTGTGTTTTGCACAGAAAGAAGCAGGGACCATGATTTCAATGAAACGGAATCACACTTATTCAGCCAAAACAGCTACCGATACCCTGCTTCCGGGAAACCTTCAGGGAAACTGGCTGGACAGCATTCATCCGGTACTTATTTCCGGTATTGATGGTGGCTATGTTCTTGGCAATAATTCTTATGGCGATGTTTGTAAAGGCGAGTTTTTTCCTGTAACATTATCGTATGTGCTGGAAGGCGGCATTTTTTGGTTTGGCGATAAAACCATCATAGGAACACCTGATACCATTGAGTTTGCTGCATGGGACATGAATGGCTATGGCGGTTCTACCTTAGCCGGTTCTCACAATCAGGGCTGTCCGGGATCAAAGCGCAACAGCATAAAAGTACCGATGGATGCCGTTGATACCTCATCATCCTTTGCCAACGCCCATGTTGCTTTGTTCTCATCGCCGGAAATCATGTATTACGATTATTTACTCGGCTTCGACATGACGGGTTTTGTTGATGATACTATTGGTATGGTAAGCTCATCAAACGGCGAAGGTGACAGCCTTGAACGCGTGTGGGAAAAATGGAGCGACGGCTCCTGGTATACCTTACAGGCGGCAGGTTATGAAGATTATTCCCTCAATATTGACGCTATGATTTTTCCCGTCGTAGATATGACCAACGCCGGCTTATGCGAATCGCCCTTTGTAAACGGCATACGCATGAACATCTATCCGAATCCTGTATCAGAAATTCTTAACGTTACCGCCGAAATGCAAGAACCGTCTGTAAATGTCCGCATAATGCTGCTCGACGCAAACGGCCGTACGGTATTAGAACCGATAAACATTAGTGCTGCCGTTCTTGGTGCAGGATATCAAATTGATCTTTCATCGTTGCCGGCAGGCAATTATTATTTGCTGCTGAACTCGGGCAGCAGTAGGCTTGCGCAGAAAATTGCAGTCAGTAGGTAAATTACTTTTCGCACAATAAAAAAGGCGGGTGCTTGAAAGCCCCGCCTTTTCTGTATTAAACCCCCACTTTTATTTATATGATTCAATCGGTTCGCAGGTGCACATCAGGTTGCGATCGCCGTATGCATCATCAATGCGCGTTACCGTGGGCCAGTATTTATCATTGGTTGACCATGGCATCGGGAAAGCCGCTTGCTTTCTGCTGTATGGCAGCACCCAGTTATCGTCGGCAATCATCATGGCAGTGTGCGGTGCATTCTTAATGAGGTTGTTTGCCTTATCAGCCCTGCCTTCCATCACTTCAATAATCTCCGCATGAATAGAAATCATGGCTTCTACAAAACGGTTCAGCTCCGAGTAAGGCTCGCTTTCGGTGGGCTCTACCATCAGCGTTCCGTGAACCGGGAATGCAACGGTTGGTGCATGAAATCCGTAATCCATAAGCCTTTTAGCGATATCTATTGCATCAATACCAACTGCCTGCCTGAACCCGTTACAGTCTAAAATCATCTCATGAGCCACTCTTCCTTTTGAACCGGAGTACAGCACCGGATAATAAGGTTCCAGACAAACTTTCAAATAATTTGCGTTGAGTATGGCGTATTTAGTGGCTTCCATCAGTCCGTCGCCACCCATCATTTTTATATAACCAAAAGAAATCGGCAGTATCAGTGCACTGCTGAACGGTGCTGATGACACGGCTGTCGGACATTGCGCTCTGCAGTCTGCGTCAAAAATGTGACCGGGAAGATAAGGCACAAGATGTTTTGCAACACCAATCGGACCAATGCCCGGACCACCTCCACCGTGAGGAATGGCAAATGTTTTATGCAGATTCAGGTGGCACACGTCGGCACCAATAAAGCCGGGGCTTGTAAAACCAACCTGTGCATTCATGTTGGCACCATCCATGTAAACCTGCCCGCCATTTTCATGAATAATTTTTACAATCTCGAGAATATTTTCTTCAAACACGCCGTGTGTAGAAGGATAAGTCACCATAAGTGCCGCAAGCTGATCTTTATTTGCCTCAGCTTTTGCTTTCAGATCTTCAGTGTCAATATTTCCCTGAGCATCGCATTTCACAACATTCACTTTAAGGCCGGCCATTACAGCACTTGCAGGGTTTGTTCCGTGTGCCGATTCAGGAATCAGAACGATATCACGATGTCCGCCGCCATGAGCATTGAGGTACTGTTTGATTACCATCAATCCTGCGTATTCACCCGCTGCGCCTGAGTTTGGCTGAAATGAAACTGCTGCAAAACCTGTAATTTCACACAGGGATTTTTCAAGTTCTTCGAGCATGCTCATATAACCTGCAGCCTGATCAATGGGTACAAACGGATGCATGGCGCCGAATTCGGGCCAGCTCAGTGAAAACAGTTCGCTGGCGGCATTCAGTTTCATAGTGCATGAACCCAGCGGTATCATGGAACGGTTGAGCGACAAATCTTTTACTTCCAGTTTTTTGATGTAGCGCATCATTTCCGTTTCCGACTGACAAGTGTTGAATATCGCATGTTTCAGAAATGATGAGGTGCGTTTTAGATTTTCGGGTATGGTTGAAATCTTTGAACACTCTTTCGGGTCGCACACAAAAGCATTGAATTCTTTACCGTTCGCTTTGGCGAAAATTGAAAGAATGGTATTCACATCGGTGAGTGATGTGGTTTCGTCAAGCGAAATGCCGATGTATTCTGTTCCGTCGTAGCGGAAATTAATTTCGTTTTGCAGCGCGGCTTTGCGGATGTTTTCTTGTATCGTGGCCGATGGCATTTTCACATAAAGTGTATCAAAGAAATAGTCGTTCATTTGTTCAAAACCATATTTCTTGAGTTCTGCGGAAAGCACACCGGTGAGAATATTTATGTGACGTGCAATTTCTTTCAGACCTTCAGGACCATGCCATACAGCGTACATGCCTGCCATGATGGCGAGCAATGCCTGCGCCGTACAAATATTGGATGTAGCACGTTCTCTCTTGATGTGCTGTTCGCGTGTTTGCAAAGCCATGCGGAGCGCCCTGTTTCCCTGAGCATCTACAGAAATACCAATGATTCTTCCGGGGATGGCTCGTTTGAATTTTTCAGTAGTGGAGAAAAATGCAGCATGCGGTCCGCCAAAACCCATAGGTATTCCGAAACGCTGAGTTGAACCTAAAACAACGTCGGCACCCCATTCGCCCGGAGGCGTAAGCAGCGTGAGTGAGAGCAGGTCGGCAGCAACCGCAACCGAAATGCCCTTTGCATGAGCTTTTTCAACAAATGCGGGATAATCGGAAATTTTACCTTTCTGATTCGGATATTGTATCAGGGCGCCAAAAGTTTTCTCATCCAGTTCAATGCTTTGATGGCAACCTATCACAAGTTCAATATTCAGCGAAAGCGCACGGGTTCTAAGTACATCAATGGTCTGCGGAAAAATATTCTGCGACACAAAAAATTTATTGGCACCGGTTTTAACCGCTTCGCGCGAACGATTGTTGAAAAACATAATCATTGCTTCGGCCGAAGCAGTGGCTTCATCCAACAAAGACGCATTGGCAATGGGCAAGGCCGTAAGATCAGAAACCATCGTCTGAAAATTCAGAAGTGCTTCAAGTCGCCCTTGCGAAATCTCTGCCTGATAAGGTGTGTATGAGGTGTACCAACCCGGATTCTCAAGAATGTTGCGTTGAATTACCGGAGGTAAAATCGTATTGTAATATCCCAATCCAATGTAATTCCTGTACAATTTATTCATCGCCCCTTTTTGGCGTATCGCCTGAAGGTATTCGTACTCGCTTATTCCTTTGGGAAGATTAAGCGGAGCTTTGAGGCGGATGGTTGCAGGTATGGTTTGATTTATGAGTTCATCAAGCGAAGAAGCACCTATTTTTTCAAGCATCCGGCCGGTCTGTTCTTTATTCGGTCCGTTATGTCTTTTTGCAAAATTTCCGGTTATCATTTCAGTATATTTTATGTTAATCAACAGTAGTTTATTATGCAGGCACAAATATAATTGTTATTTGAAAAACAGTGATTAAAACATGGATTTACTTTTTTAAGAACGAATGCTGAATACTAACTACCGAACATCAACGAAAATAGCTACTTATAAAACATTTTTTGTATATCCAAAAAATATTAATTATGTTTACGCTTGGTTTCCAATGCAATTTTAACAAATAATAAAAACAATTAATCATGAGGCAATTACTGCTAGGCATGGGGATGCTTTTATTCTCATTGATATCATCAGCCCAAAGTGTTATTTACCACGAGAATTTCGACCCCTCGTCATTAGCCGACAGTGTAACCTCTAACGGCACGCCGCTTGGCTGGGCAGTCAGTTCGCGGTTGTCCGTAAGCGGACCAAACTGCGACACAAATTACGTTCAGATAAACGATACGTCATATCTGGTAACGTCCGCGTTCAGCACCACAGGACTTTCCTATGTTTTTCTCGACTTTGACCATATTTGCAAAACCGAAATTGTGGATGGTGGTGAGATTCAGGTTTCCGTGAATAACGGACCCTGGACAAAGCTGACGGCTACCGAATACATAGATCCGGGCAATTCACAATTTGTGAACAGCGGTAACAAATTCTGCGGAAACACCTACCCTATCGACTGGCAGTCAACCAATGCTATTGCGAAACCTCAACAGAGCTGGTGGAAACATGAAACCTTCAATATTTCCCTGCTGGTAGGCAATCAGGCCAATGTAAGAATCCGTTTTGCTTTGCGCGATGGCAATATGAATGGCAGCAACGGTGCCCGCGGATGGTTTCTTGATAATATAAAGGTTACGGCATCTTTTTCGGAACTCACACCCCCGACAATAACCTATATAGCACCTAATTTTCAGGGAACGGTGTACAATCTCGGCCCCTTCAATATCAAAGCAAAAATAAGCGATGGTTCGGGAATTCAAAAAGCATATACCTATTATAAAGTAAACAACTCGGCCATTGATTCTGTGCTGATGACCGTTACCGGCGGCGATACCATGGTGGGAATCATTCCATCTGTATTAAATCTTGATACGGTGAAATATTATATCAAAGCCTGGGACAACAGTCTTGCTCATAACAGCGCGCTCAATCCAAACAGCGGATTCCGTTCGTTTGTGGCAACCTCAGGAATTACATTTCCTTATATTGATAACTTTGACGGTGCCGGTCTGACATGGGTTGATACAAGTCTTACGGCAGGTTCTAACTGGGAACTTGGAACACCCGCATATGGAACAACCAACAGCGCTCATTCAGCGCCCAATGCCTGGGATGTGAACTTAAATACGATTTATGGTGCAGGCGCAAATTGCATGCTTTTTTCGCCGGTATTCGATTTTTCTTCTACGGTAAATGCAAAGATGTCGTTCTGGCTGAATTATTATGTTGAACAGGGCTGGGACGGAACACGCATTGATTATACAATCGACGGCATTACATGGAATGTGCTGGGTGCCATGGGCGATCCCAATGGCGTAAACTGGTATAATTATGCTTCACTCAATTCCAGCCAGAAACCCGGATGGTCATATCAGTCGGGCGGCTGGGTAAAATGTGAGTATACCCTTACCCAACTGAACAATGTGGTTGGACCGGTTCAGTTCAGGTTCGTTTTCACATCCGACGGCTCCGGTCAGTACGACGGCATCAGCATGGACGATTTTTCCATTGTTCCTCCTTACCCGCTGGATGCCGGTGCGGAAGCTGCCCTTACTCCTGATTTCAATACATGCCTCGTTTCAGGCAATCACAATGTAACAGCAGTCATTAAAAACTTTGGTTCACTTACGATGCACGGACCGGTTAATATTGCGTATAAACTCGATAACGGCGCCCCTGTGGTCGAAGCATGGAACGACAGCCTGGTGGCAGGAGCCATTGACACCTTCGCATTCAGCACTCCCATGACGGTAACTGCCGGAAATCACACCATTAAAATATATACGATGCTTAGCGGCGATGGTCTGAGTTTTAACGATACACTCACCGTGAATTTCAGTGTTCTTGCACCCATCGCGCTACCCTATTTTAATGATCTGGACTCATTGGCGTCACTGAATGATTTTTGTATCACCACCGGCGCTCAGGGCAGGGTGGATTTCCTTGCAGCAGCAGGAAATAACAGTCCGGGCGGTATCGCCATGGATGTAAATAATTATATTAACTGGAACATCAGCAATCCTGATACGAATATACTTTCGCCTTACTACTGCTGGCTCCCCACGGTAAATCCTTCGCATCTGGCAACAACCAAACTGGTAGTCAATACAACGGGTTACTCTGTGTTGAAACTAAAATTTGATGCCATGCTTTTGTATGCTTACGCGAATGAATACACCAATTTCAGGGTAACCGTTAATGGCACGATGATAACTCCGCACATGAGTCCTGCCGGAGCTAATTCGCTCTATACAACCTATGAATACATGCTGTCATCGTTCTTGCCGGCGCCCTACCTGATTATCGAATTTCAGTCTAAAGTTTATTATCCGCGCGATTATACCACACCAAACGGCAATGGTGTTTATCTTGATAATATTCAGATATTCGAACCGCCTGCCCAGGAAGCCAAACTGCTGAAAGTAACATCGCCTAACGACGGTTGCGGACTGGGTATGGAAGACGTAACGATTCAGTTTAAGAATACGGGCTCCGACACAATTTTCGGGAATCTTGCGGCCGACTATCAGATTGCGGGAGCCACAGCCATTCCAGCAGAAACAATACCCGGAACCTTTGCTCCCGGTGACACGGCATTATATACTTTTTCTGTTCAGGCAAACCTGGCTGTTGTTTCGGCAGATTCTACCTTTGTTATTAAAGCATGGATTGCACTGCCCGGCGATCCGTTTGCATTCAATGATACTCTTGTTAAAAGCGTTGGCTCAAAGTTTATTCCTGCAGCGCCTGTCGTCACTGCCGTGTACGACATACCCTATGCTACCGATACACTGCTTCATGCTTCATCGCCGGTCACTGTTTACTGGTACGACCAGCCGTCGGGAGGCAATTATTTAGTAATGTCGCATGATTACACTACCCCCATACTCTATGATACAGCCTATTTTTATGTTGAAGCCAAGAATGGATCAGGCGGGACCGATTTTGATATTGGAACCGGGAATCTTGTAAATACGACATACAGTTATCCTTGTCCGTACGGCAATTATTATAAGGGTGCCAAACAGCAAATGTTGATCCCTGCATCAGAACTTCTGGCGGCAGGCATGGGCCCCGGACCAATTCAAGGATGTGCTTTTGACGTAGTAAGCCCCGCAGGCAGCGCTCTTTCAAACTTCAATATTAAAATCGCAGCAACAAATATTAATTCGCTGACATCATGGACCAACACTGGTCTCACACAGGTTTACAACGTAAGTTCATTTACAAATACAATCGGGTGGAATTCTCATCTGTTCTCAACACCATTTATTTGGGACGGCGTCAGCAATATTCTCATTGAAACCTGTTTCGACAACTATCCGTCAGCATACACTACGAATGCCATTTTGAACCAGTCGACAACCACCTACGCTTCAACACTGGATTATCATTCCGACGGTGGTTCCGTTTGCCCCAGCCCACCATCATATTTTAATGCTATTTTCCAACGGCCCAATATTCGCTTTAAAGGCACTTCATCAGGCTGCTCAAGCAATAGAGTAATGGTTCAGGTGAATGTAACAGGCATTCCGCCTTTTGATGCAGGAGTTGTTGCAATTGATACTCCGAACACTGCAATAAATCTAACAGCCGCAGAACCAATTTCAGTGAGAATAAAAAACTTTGGCTCTTCTGCCATCAGCGGTTTTCCGGTATCATTCCAGATTAATAATTTTGCGCCGCTTACTGAAATCGTGAGCACAACCATACAACCCGGCGATACACTTTCATATCTATTTACAGGAACTGCAGGTCTTGGAATGCATGCCATTTATAATCTGAAAGCCTTCACCGGCCTTTCCGGCGACAATACCCACATCAATGATACAGCCTACAAATCGGTAGAGAACCAGATGCCTGTGTATTGTGCTTCAGGAGCAGCTACAACTGCTGACGACGATATTACGCATGTTACTTTTGCAGGAATCAACAACAGTTCACCCAGCCCGTATAACGGCACTTACAGCGATTACACCGCATTGACACCGGCTCACTGTTTTCTGGGCAATAGCTATCCGGTTTCTGTAGGTATTGGTTTCAGCGGCTCTTATGGTTATGCCGGGTATGTAGAAGCATACATTGACTTTAACGCAAACGGTATTTTTGAAGAACCGTCTGAAGTAGTATGGGGTTCGGCCTATACAAACCAGTTAACCCAAACCCTCACAGGAACGATAAACATCCCGGTAACGGCAACAGCCGGGCTTACCCGCATGCGTATTGTTGCGGTTGAAAGTGGAGATGCCGTCAGTGTTACTCCATGCGCCTATTATTATTATGGCGAAACCGAAGATTATAATGTATTCATTTCGCCCCTGCTTCACAAAGATGCGGGCGTACTGGCCATTGTAAAACCAGAGCCTGCCGAATCGGAAGGCACGCCCATTCCGGTGAAACTTGTAGTTAAAAATTATGGCCTTGATACGCTGAGTGCATTCGATATTAAAACTGTATTTAACGGCACAGCGCAGGTATTTCCATGGTCGGGCACCTTGTTCCCGTCGGCGGTTGACACAGTAAGTCTTCCTTCAGTCACACTCAACCCCGGAATGAATCTGCTTGTTGCTTATACCGTTCTTACAGGTGATTCAAACGCCTTTAACGATACAGCCATACAGCACTGCTTTGGCATTCCCCCGATTTTATATTATAATGACAACTTTGAACAAAACAACGGATGGACAGTAAACTCAGGAAGTCTGTGGCAGAGAGGCGTGCCAACAGCAACAACCATTCATTCGGTGCATAGCCCAACACGCTGCTATAAAACCAGACTTGTAGGAACCTATCTTAACAGCAGGAACGATTACCTGATTTCGCCTTCAATAAATCTGCAGAATATACAGGGCGCCGTGCTTACATTCTGGCATTGGATGGATACCGAACCCAACGACGGCGGAAATGTGCAGTATTCCATTAATGGAGGCACAACCTGGATAACGCTCGGATATCAAAACGACCCGGGCGCCGTAAATTGGTACAATACTTTTCAGAACGGAAAATACTTATTTAACGGGCAATTCGGACATTGGGAGGAATCCATTTACGACCTGGCGCAATTTAATAATAAACCGGATTTCAGAATACGTTTCTATTTCACATCAGATGCAACTATAAACACTTACGATGGCTGGGCCGTTGATGATGTTCAAATTCATGTTCCCAAAATTCCGAAAGATGCCGGTGTTATCAGAATTTCAGATCCTACAGGCGGCACAATTGGAGGTGCGTTTGTGAATCCTAAAGTTACCATTATGAACTTTGGTATCGACACGCTTACAACCATCCCGGTAGCCTATCAGGTATCGGGTGGCGGACTCATGGTAGAAAACTGTATGGCGACCCTGCATCCGGGAGATACCGTGGAATACACGTTTACGAACCACTATCAGGCACCATTAACCGGTTATTCGTTGTGTGCATTTACAAAATTAGGCAGCGATTATTACCGCATAAATGATTCTACATGCACCGCACTTACAAATACATCGGGTATTGAAGGTGCTGATAACAACGGCTTTGGTCTGGGGCAAAACATTCCGAACCCGGCAGGTATACTGACCATTATTCCGTATTCTTTGCCTGAAAAAGGAAAAGCAGTGTTTACAATTACCGATATTTTAGGTAAAATTATTTATACAGAAACCATAGAAACTGCAGCAGGTGGCAATACACTCAGCTTGAATCTGAAGGATTTCGGCTCAGGCGTGTATTATTACGGTCTTGCATTTAAAGGGCAGCGACTCGTGCGAAAAATGGTCATAGTGAAATAACTATTAAAAAAAAAGCTGTCTAAAAAGACAGCTTTTTTTCTTATACTGCAACCGATTTAAGATCGGCTCTGTCGAGATTCACTGTGAAGTGGCGCATAATGGGCGCTTCGTTAACAATTTTCAATCCACGGGTGATTGACTCCCGGCGCTCATAAACATTTCCAAGTGCGGCAGCCACGTAATCCATATGATTATTGGTATATACACGACGGGGTATGGCTAGTCTGAGAAGTTCCAGACTGGGATAGCGATTCTCACGCGTGTCAGGGTCGCGGTCGGCAAGCAATGCGCCTATCTCAACACCACGCACACCACCTTCAATATACAGCTCAATGGCCAGTGTCTGTGCCTGAAATTCTTCTTTAGGAATGTGAGAAAGAAATCTTTTTGCATCTACAAAAATAGCATGTCCGCCAAATGGTTCCTGCAAAGGAACGCCATAACCTTTGAGCAGTTTTCCTAAATAAGCAACCTGCTTAATGCGGGTATCGAGATAATCGAATTCAGTACCTTCTTTTAATCCTTGTGCAATGGCATTCATATCACGGCCGGCAAGTCCGCCATACGTAATATAACCTTCGAACATTATATTAAATACACTGGCTTTATGAAACAGTTCTTCGCTGCGCATTCCAATAAAACCGCCAATATTCACGATAGCATCTTTTTTGCTGCTCATGGTCATGGCATCGGCATAGCTGAACATTTCTTTCACAATCTGCCTGATGGTTTTATCGGCATAGCCTTCTTCACGCATCTTAATAAAATAGGCATTTTCAGCAAAACGTGCGGCATCAAATACCAACGGAACATTATATTTTTTCGCAATCTTATGAACCTCTTTGATATTCTGCATGGAAACAGGCTGTCCACCCGATGAGTTGCAGGTAACCGTTATTATAATGAAAGGAATCTTTTCTATCGGATTGGTTTTAAAAACATTCTCGAGTTTGGCGATATCAATATTGCCTTTGAAAGGATGAACAAGTGTAGTATCAAATGCTTCATCTATTGTGCAATCAACGGCATGGGCCGCACGGAACTCTATATGTCCTTTGGTCGTATCAAAATGTGAGTTGCCCGGGATGATATCACCGCTTTTAACCAATACGGAAAACAGTACATTTTCAGCGGCACGCCCCTGATGCGTCGGCAGGAAGTAATCAAATCCCAGCAACTCCCTGATTGCCTCTTTCATTTTAAAATAAGAGGAGGCACCGGCATAACTTTCATCACCCAGCATAATCTCCGACCACTGTCGGTCGCTCATAGCGCCGGTTCCGGAATCAGTAAGCAGGTCAATGAAAACACGGTCAGCCGGAAGGTTGAATAAATTAAAGTTCGCTTCTTTGATCCATTGTTTCCGTTCTTCGATTGTACTTTTACGAATAGGTTCAACCATTTTAATCTTATACGATTCTGCAAAAGGTAATTCCATAATTTCAGTGCGTTATTCACCGGGAATCATTTCCCTGTGATGTCGATTCAAAAGTACAATTGTTTTATAAATATCAACACAAAATTGAAGTGAAAACGAATAACTTCAATATAAAAACCTGAAAAATGAAATTTAAGAAACTGTAAATTATAGATTTAATTACCGGCAGCATTGCAATATTCAAAAAAAAAAACCGGCAAAGTGTTATGCTTTACCGGTTGTACGCAGCCACCCATTGAGGCGGTACGCTAATTTTTGATAATACATTAAGAACTCTACAGTAATTATATCGCACAACCTTCAACTGGTTACTTACACGTATTTATACGAATAGTAGTTAACGCAGCAACAGTAATTTTAAGGGGCGATAACAAACCGCGAAATTAATCGCCGCAATTCATAATGCACTCAATAATGTTCAATACCGCATTCTGACGGAGGAAATAGAACATGTTTTTTCCTTCCCTCTTGGAATCCAGTATACCATAGCTTTTCAGCAGGTTCAGGTGGTGTGATGCCTCCGGTTGAAGGATATTCAATCTTTTATGAATATCGGTTACACACAAGCGGGTCTCTTCTTCAAGCATGGTAATTATAGCAATGCGAGCAGGATGAGCAACCACTCTTAAACGGCCGGCGGCCTTTTCTAGTTTAACAGGATCGATTGATGCCATTGTTTTATGTTATTATGTTTTTACATGACAAACTTACGACTATTACCCTCCCATTACAACAGTATTTTAACCTATGTTTAATATAATATTTGATTTTTTTTACGGGTTGTATTACCTATACGTTTGTTTTTCAGATTCTTAATTTTTTTGATATTATCATGCGATTTCTCTATTTTAAGGGGAATAATATGTATTTCAGCATCAAGCTTACTGAGAATACCTATCTATGAATCTATATTTATGACTAATAAAAAAGAGCCGCACAAAAAATGTACGACTCTTTTGAGTAGAAAATAATATTAAAAACTACTGTACGATGGTCATTTCATCAATCAGATTTTTAGCGCCGGCATATTTGTCGATAACAAACATGACGTAACGGATATCAACACAAATAGTGCGTTGCAGCTCCGGCTCATAATTAATGTCACCGCTCATAGCTTCCCAGTTGCCATCAAATGCAATGCCGATAAGTTGTCCGTTTGCATTGATTACAGGGCTTCCTGAATTACCACCGGTGATATCAAGATTTGCGATAAAGCAAACAGGCACATCGCCGTTTACACCATAGCGTCCAAAATCTTTGGCATTGTATAATTCTTTAAGCTTGGCAGGAACAATAAACTCATCGTTTTTAGGATCTTCTTTGGCCATAACGCCACTCAGCCAGGTCTGGCAATCGAAATGCTTGCCGGAAGCTGTATAGTCAGCAACTTTACCGTAGGTTACACGCATGGTAGAGTTTGCATTCGGATACCATTTTTTACCCGGGTCCATTTCCATCATTCCTGCAACGAACAAGCGGTTTCCTTTATTAATTTTTGTTTCAACATCGCCTACTTTTCCATAGATACCACGGATACAATCCACCATGGAAAGAGTTACCGCAAACCCGGGATCCTTGCTGATTGCCTTCCAAGTGGGTTTCTCGAGAAATGCCATCATTTTTTTATGGTCAACAAAAATAGACTTGGCATAAATTTTATCTGCCCATTTCTGGAAATTGCCTTTGTATTTTTTATCTACTTCGCGGAAGATTTCGGGCTGCTGCTCCTGCTGCACTTTGTCGTAATACATTTTGAGCAGTGCAACAAACAGTTTTTTGTCTGTAGGTTGGTTGAAATCCTTAAAGAATTTCTCTACTTCAGGTTTAAAAGCATCGGCCAGTGTTTTGATGTCGCCATCATACATTGCTTTCGCTTTTTTGCCTTTGGCATTAGCCTGTGTCTGCAGTTTCATATAGAGCTGATAGGCACCGAATGAAAAATAAATATACTCAGGACCCTGGAAAACGGCTTCTTCCAGATATTTCAGACTGAGGTTGTATTTTTTCATATCCTTATAACCGTCGGCAATAAGCTCAAGCGCGTTGCCATACTGGTCCTGTCGTTTGCCATCGGCCTTCACCCATTCGGTAAATTTCTTTTCAATTTCCTGCTTTTGGCCCAATACATTGAGGTCTTTCAGGCCTTTTGTCTGTCCAATAAAATATTTCCAGTAGTTAGCACTTGAAGCGTATTTGGAAGCGTACATTATTTTTACTTTGGGGTCGGCATCCATATCGGCTTTCATAATCTCAAGCTTCTTGGTACGAATATCAACTACGGTAGGATTTGATTCTTCGGTAGCCAATTGTACGCCATAAGATGTAAGGAAACGATCGGTGGTACCCGGATATCCCCAAATCATTGCAAAATCATTCTTCTGAACGCCATTCAGTGAAATCGGTAAAAAATGTTTTGGTTTCAGAGGCACGTTTTTATCTGAGTATTCGGCAGGAGTTCCGTCGGGAGCGCTGTATACGCGCAGCATCGAGAAATCACCGGTGTGACGAGGCCACATCCAGTTATCGGTATCACCACCAAATTTGCCGATGGCCGAAGGAGGTGCACCCACAAGGCGTACATCTTCATAAACGGTATAGACGAAAAGATAGAACTCATTATTATCGAAAAATGGTTTTACATCTACCACATATTTGCCTTTTTCGGAAGCTGCTTTTTCTAACTTGTCAGAGTTTTTCTTTATGATGGCATCGCGCTCATCTTCGGTCATTTCAAACTTTACACCTTCAAGAACTTTGGCAGTAACATCTTCCATGCGTTCCAGAAAAGCTGCCGTAACGCCTTCGCAACGGAGTTCTTCTTTCTTGCTCATGGCCCAGAAGCCATTGGTGAGGTAGTCTTTATCAACAGAACTTTGCTGTTGAATAGCGTCGAATCCGCAGTGATGATTGGTAAGCATCAATCCCTGATCAGAAACAACTTCTGCCGAACAGAAATGCATGGAAGGACTTTCAGCATTACCCAGACCAACAACAGCATCTTTCAAAGAAGAATGATTTACACTGTAAAGTTCTTCGGCAGTAAGGTGCAGGCCGGCTTTCTGCATATCAACATAATTCAAGCGCTCAATGAGCATGGGCAGCCACATACCTTCGTCGGGAGGATTAACGGCAAACGCGCCAAAACTCAGAACAAGAGCCATCAGCGCCGAAAGAAACATCTTTTTCATAAAACCAGTTTTAATTATTGTTTGTTATAAATTGATTTTTTCAGGTGCGCAAATATAATTAGCATTATTCAAAAAAGCCGATAATATCATATGCAAAACATCATTTTAAATATCGTAAGACAAAATTACGCTGCCCTTGCGGATAAAAATAACAAATTATACCAACGGGCACTATTGTTCCACATCATGACCGGTTTGCTCATCCAACGGTTTGTCCGAATGTGCCATGTTGGCTGTTCGAGCTTTCTTAATCCTTCTGAAAATCGCAAAAAGCAATCCTGCAAAGATTAAAACAACGCCCATCCACATCATGGCAATATAGGGGAAGTGTACCACTTTAACGGACACGAAGTCCACATTCTGAGTATAAATATCTGTTTTAAGTTTTTTACCCTCGTCCCGCCCTAAAACAATGCGTAAACCGGTTTCGGGGAAATCGGCAGGAGTAGATACCAGATCCTCCTTTGTGAGAACAAATGATGCTTTGCCCGTAACCAGTTTTCCTCCGGCATTAACCACACTCAACCAAACATTACAGGTAGAATCGGGAGTCATAGTCCATTGAATACTGTCGGCAGTTATCATCACGTGTGCGGCACTAAAAGGCACACCACGCTCAACTTCGAATGTCTGGAGCAACTTGTATTCTTCATCTACAATGCCGGCATCCGTCAGATAGGTAAACACATCTCTGTCGATAAAATGCCTGGTATCGGGGACAAAAGCCTTGCCCATGGTCTCGCTGATTTCAATAGCAGGGAACAGCGAATATTTGAAAAAATAATCATTTCCCTTTTTCTCCAGAAAATCAAGCTGGTAATGAACGGTACTGTTTTCGGTGACCCGTCCTGAATATGAAACATATTCATCGCCGCACTGCTTCACCTGGCCTTTCACAAGAATCATGGTTTCACTCATCACCTTCACGCCTTTTTGTGTCAGCTGCTCATTTTGCGATACCACATATTTGCCGCTGAATGTAATGAGCACACCCATTAAAAAGATTCCAAATCCGGTGTGCGTAAGCGCTGCAGCAGGATTCCCCAGATGACGGTGCAAACGAAGCATCATATCAAGCGAACCAATAATGGTGAACAGAATAAAGAATGAAAAAATACCATATGCAAGGCTATGGAGCATAAGTATTGCTACGGGCATTGTAATTACAAGTGCTATAACAACAGAAAAAGCGATGCGTTTCATGAGTCGCTTCAAATCATTTTTCCCGTAAGTGAGAAATTGTGAAAGCACCAGAAGCAGACAGGCAGCAACAGCGAACATCATCTGCCATCCGTTATAAAATGAAACAGGATCGGGTGGAAGCGCCAAGTTGCTGCCGCTGATGCGGTTCATTACCGGCAACGATGTTGTGAAAATTACCTGAAATGCAGACAGTACAAGTATCACAGCTCCGATAAACATAAAGAATTCGCGTGAAAACGGGGTTTCCTTTTTCTTTTCGTGCCCCGGCACACGGTTTAACAGTGCAATTATCAATGGTATGATGAACAACAATCCCATCATTACCAGATAGCCTGATGAAGCGCCGCTTTCGCTGAATGAATGTGCCGAAGTGTCTTTCAAAACGCCGCTTCGCGTAAGCCAGGCCGAATAGAGCACAAAAATAAAAGGCAATATGGAAAAGATGCGCGCCGTAGAAACTGTTTGACGGTTGACTTTAGACGTAAGTATGAAATGTAAACCGGCGACCAACAACAGCCAGGGTACCAATGATGCGTTTTCAACAGGATCCCATGCCCAGAAACCGCCAAAGGTAAGATCTTCATAAGCCCATGCACCACCCAGTATCAGTCCGGCGCCTAAGGCGGTGATGCTGAACAGCGCCCATGGCAAAGCCGTTTTTTGCCAGCCGGTTTTATCTTTAATTACAATAGATGCAAAAGCAAATGCATAGGGCACAAGGGCTGCAGCATATCCAAGAAATAGTGCAGGCGGATGGGTTGCCATCCAGGGGTTGCGCAATAAGGGATTCAGTCCATTGCCGTCGGTGATGAACGAAAGATAATCGGAGCGTGCAAACAGTGCATAATCGGCATAAGCAGGCATGTCGCGCAAAAGCGCAAATGGAGACGTGCCAATAATGATGCTGCCCACGTCAATGCCGGCAACCATCAGACAAAGAAAAACCTGCACCAGAGAAAACACAATCATCACGGGCTTTTTATATTGACCCGAAGTGAACATCAATATCATGCCGATTATAGCTGTCCACAATGCCCATATAAGCAGGCTGCCCTCTTTCCCTGCCCAGAAACATGAAATAATGTATTTCAAGGGCAATTCGTTTGACGAGTATTGCCACACGTAATTGTATTCGTAAAAATGTTGTTTGAGCAGCCAGAAAAGGATGCCGGCAGCTGTCAATACGGCCAGTGTATTCAAACCAAAAAAAGCGTCAGCGAGGCGGGTCAGCCATTTCTTTTCTGCGTGTTCTTTGTTGCTGCCGACAATATAAAGCACCATTGATAATAATGCTGCACCCATAGCCGCATAAATAGCCGTTTTGCCAATTATACCGGGCAGCAGGTGTTCATGCACATCAGAAATTCCTATCATAAACTTGTTGTTTTTTATTGGATAACAAAAACGAAAGTTTCAGTTGGGTAAGTAATTATTGTTTTTTACGAACTATCTTCGCATTAGAAACAAAAGTAGCAAAAATAAGCAGCCTGAGTGCTTCTTAAAGGCTAAGTACAAAAAAGAAATCCTTCAAATACAATAAGCATATGAAACTTGGAATTATAGGTGGCTCCGGCCTTGAGAAATTAGACATTTTCCGTGCAGAAGATTCGCTCTTTCCGGAAACCAAATACGGACATCCGGGTGCACCCCTGCTGTGTGGTCACATCGGCACCATGGAAGTTGTGTTCCTGTCACGTCACGGTAAGGAGCACACCATACCGCCCTCGCAGGTACCTAACCGCGCGAACATCATGGCACTGAAGAATGCAGGTTGCACCCACATAATTGCCACCACAGCCTGCGGCAGCCTCCGCGAACACATTGGTCGTGGCGATTTTGTAGTATTAGACCAGTTTATTGATTTTACGCGTCACCGCCCTATCACCTTCCACGACCACTTTGACCCGCATCTGGCGGTGCATACACCCATGGCCACACCTTTCAATGAAGAATTACGCACACAGATTATTCACAGCTCCCGCGAGATAGGCCTGTGTTTCCACGAAAAAGGTACCGTTGTAACCATTGAAGGACCGCGATTCTCCACGCGTGCCGAATCAAATATGTTCCGCATGTGGGGCGCGGATGTAATCAATATGAGCACAGCCCCCGAAGCTATCCTTGCCAATGAAGCAGGTATTCCGTATGCAGCCATCGCGCTCAGTACCGACTATGATTGCTGGAAGACAGACGAGGAGCCGGTTTCGTGGGACGCCATCGTGGAAGTGTTCAATAAAAATGTAGCGAATGTTACCAAGCTGCTGATGCGGGTGATAGAAAGGATGAGTTAGTCGTAAGCCGCCTGTCCGCCTTTGGCGGATGAGTCGTAAGTCGTAAGTCGGGAGTCGAGAGCCGGGAGTCGGGAGTTCATAAGGTTTGAAAGAAGCTGTTGAAAATAGAAGACAGAAGTCAGAAGAAAAAACAATTGTGGTCTTCGACAAGCAAAATGACACACTTTTCTGAACACTCCCTAAAGAACTCCCTGAAGCAACCTATTTTCGACTCGTGAGACGAAATGAACGACTCGCTCCAACATATTTTCGACTCGCAAGACGAAATGAACGACTCGCTCCAACATATTTTCGACTCGCAAGACGAAATGAACGACTCGCTCCAACATATTTTCGACTCGCAAGGCGTAAAGAACTCCCTGAAGCAACATATTTTCGACTCGTGAGACGAAATGAACGACTCACCACACGAGCGCCGGGCCACAAAAAAAACCGGCGCCCTGAAAAGGAGCGCCGGCAGTCAATCATATTTGTTACTGAAAATACTATCGTGCATACTTGAATTCCTTACCGGGATATTTTGCAGCGCCGGCAAGCAGTTCCTCAATGCGGATAAGCTGGTTGTATTTTGCAATGCGCTCTGAGCGGCATGCGGAGCCGGTTTTGATAAGTCCGGTGTTCAGCGCAACGGCGAGGTCGGCAATGGTGGTGTCTTCTGTTTCGCCCGAGCGATGGCTCATTACGGCAGTATATGAACTGCGATACGCCATATCCACAGCTTCCATGGTTTCGGTAAGTGTGCCTATCTGGTTCACTTTAATAAGGATTGAATTGGCTACGCCTTTTTCAATGCCTTTTTTCAGGCGTTCGGTATTGGTAACGAATAAATCGTCGCCCACAAGCTGAATCTTTGAACCCAGCGCTTTTGTCATCAGTCCCCAGCCTTTCCAGTCGTCTTCTGCCATGCCGTCTTCTATGGAGATGATGGGATATTTGTTTACCCATTCTTTCCAGAAGTCAACCATTTGTGACGGTGAAAGTTTTTCGCCGGTTGATTTTTTCAGATGATACACGTTTTCTTCCGGGATATAATACTCTGAAGATGCCGGATCAAGGGCGATATAAACGTCTTCGCCGGGTTTGTAACCGGCCAGTTCAATAGCTTTCAGAATTACCTGAATGGCTTCTTCGTTTGATTTAAGATTGGGAGCAAAACCGCCTTCATCGCCCACGTTTGTTGAATATTTTGATTTTTTCAGAACGTCTTTCAGCGAATGAAATACTTCGGCACCCATGCGGATAGCTTCCGTAAAGGTTGGTGCGCCTACGGGCATAATCATAAACTCCTGAAAATCGATGCAGTTATCGGCATGCGAACCACCGTTGATGATGTTCATCATCGGGATGGGTAGTGTATTTGCGTTGGCTCCGCCAACATAACGATACAATGGCTGGTTGGTAAGAGTTGCTGCAGCTCTTGCACACGCCAGAGAAACGCCTAAAATGGCATTGGCACCCAGATTTGATTTGGTAGGTGTGCCGTCAATCTCAATCATGGTTTTATCAATCAGGTTCTGTTCAGTAACGAACATACCGCGGAGTTCTTCGGCAATAACTTTATTTACGTTCTGCACTGCTTTCAGCACGCCTTTTCCTTTGTACACATTTTTATCGCCATCGCGCAGTTCATGTGCTTCGTGGATTCCGGTAGAGGCTCCCGAAGGAACGGCGGCGGTTCCAATCACGCCTGAATCGGTCATTACATCGACCTCAACGGTCGGATTACCTCTTGAATCAAGGATTTGCCTTGCATAAATATTTGAAATTGTACTCATGTTTGTGGTATTAAATTAATGCGGATAAAATTACTCTTTTTCTGATAAACCAAAAGGATAAAGCACCAGGTACTTTATCCTTCAGGGAAAAATTCTTTATGAAGAAAAATTATTTTGTTTCTTCTGAATCTTCAGCTTTGGGCTGTGCTTTTTTGGTAGTTTTCTTTACCGGTTTTTCTTCCTTAGGCTCTTTTGTTTCCTTAGGTTCTTTGGCTTTTGCTTTAGGTTCAGCTTTTGCTTTAGGCTCAGCTTTTTCTTTAGGTTCTGCACCGGTGGTTTTCTTGGCAGCAGGTTTACGTCTGCGGGTAGCCTTAACAGTTTTGGCTTCTTTGGTTCCGAGCAGGAGCTCATTATAGTCAACCAGTTCGATGAGTGCCATTTCGGCGGCATCACCTTTGCGTTTTCCCAGTTTCAGGATTCGGGTATAGCCACCCGGACGGTCGGCAACCTTTACTGAAATCTCGCGGAATAACTCTGTTACGGCTTCCTTATCGCCCAGCATGCTGAACACGATTCTGCGCGAATGCGTTGAGTCGTCTTTAGATTTGGTGATAATGGGTTCTAAATAAGTTCTGAGCGCCCTGGCTTTGGCTAGGGTTGTTTCAATTTTCTTATTCATGATCAGGGAGCTGCACATGTTGGCAAACATTGCCTTACGGTGTGAACTTGTCCTGCTTAAGTGGTTAATTACTCTGTTATGTCTCATTTCGCTTAATCCTTATCCAATTTATATTTAGCAACATTCATCCCGAAATGAAGTCCTTTGGCTTTCACCAGTTCTTCGAGTTCGGTGAGAGATTTTTTACCGAAATTTCTGAATTTAAGAAGGTCATTTTTGTTGAAAGCAACCAAATCGCCCAGGGTTTCAACGTCGGCAGCTTTGAGGCAGTTGAGTGCCCGAACGCTGAGGTCCATATCAACCAGTTTGGTTTTGAGGAGTTGCCTCATGTGAAGTGAGCTTTCGTCAAATTCTTCAGCCACGGCTTTTTCTTCAGTGTCAAGGGTAATCTTTTCGTCTGAGAACAGCATAAAGTGGTGAATGAGTATTTTGGCGGCTTCTTTGAGTGCTTCTTTGGGTTCAATAGAGCCGTTGGTGGTAACTTCGAGAATCAGTTTTTCGTAGTCGGTTTTCTGCTCAACGCGGAAATTTTCAATCATAAACTTCACGTTCTGAATAGGCGTGAAGATTGAATCGATGAAAATGGTGCCGATGGGCATATTTGAAATTTTATTTTCTTCGGCAGGAACATAGCCTCTGCCTTTGTCAACGGACAGTTCAACCACTAACTTCACATTGGATTCCATGTGGCAGATTACCACATCAGGATTGAGTACCTGAAATCCCGAAAGGAATGAGTTGATATCGCCGGCTTTAAAAACTTCTTTCCCTGAAATGGTCACGATTACCTTTTCGCTGCTCACCGTGTCGATTTGCCTTTTGAAGCAAACTTTCTTGAGGTTGAGAATAATCTCGGGAACGTCTTCCAGCACTCCTTTCATTGTTGAAAATTCCTGGTCAACGCCTTCGAACCTCACGGCTGTAATAGCAAAGCCCTCCAAAGATGATAATAAAATCCTGCGGAGTGCATTTCCTACAGTTGTGCCATAACCGGGCTCAAGCGGACGGAACTCGAACTTTCCGAAAAACTCGTCCGATTCGATCATGATAACCTTATCGGGCTTTTGAAATGCTAATATTGCCATTTATTCTTATTGTTTTATTTGAACAAAAAAACTTTTACTCATTATTATTTAGAGTACAACTCAACAATCAGTTGTTCGTTGATGTTTTCGGGAATCTGATCTCTTTCGGGATAGCTTGCAAATTTTCCGGTTTGTGTTGCATCGTCCCACTCCAGCCAGTTATAGCGATTTCCTCTGTGATTGATGGATTCGCCGATAACTTCGAGTGATTTTGATTTTTCCCTGACACCAACAACGTCGCCCGGTTTGAGGGCAGCTGACGGAACATTCAACACACTGCCGTTAACGGTAATGTGGCAATGGCTGACAAGCTGGCGAGCGGCTGAACGTGTAGGGGCGATACCAAGGCGGTACACCACATTATCCAGACGTGACTCGATAAGCTGCAGCAGGATTTCGCCGGTAACGCCTTTTTTGCGCTGTGCGCGCTCAAACGTGTTTTTAAACTGACGTTCAAGAATGCCATAAGTGTATTTGGCTTTCTGTTTTTCCTGGAGCTGAATTCCATACTCAGAAGTTTTTTTCCGTTTTTTGGAATTACCATGCTGTCCCGGGGGAAAATTCCTTTTCTCGAAATTTTTATCGGGGCCGTAGATAGGCTCCTTGAACTTACGGGCTATTCTTGTTTTTGGACCAATATATCTTGCCATACTGAAAGAAAAATTATTTATTCTTTAAAAATATTTCATTTAACCTGACGCTTCTTTAAAAATGCCAGGGATCTCCAATTGTTGTATTATACCCTGCGCCTTTTAGGAGGCCTGCAGCCATTGTGTGGCAATGGGGTAACGTCAACAATCTCGGTAACTTCGATACCTGAATTATGGATCGACCTGATTGCTGATTCGCGTCCCGAACCGGGGCCTTTTACAAATACTTTCACTTTTCTCATGCCTTGGTCGTGGGCCACTTTTGAACATTCAGCAGCGGCAGTTTGACCTGCATAAGGTGTATTTTTCTTTGAACCGCGGAATCCCATTTTACCGGCCGAGGCCCATGAAACCACCTGACCGGTACTGTTGGTCAGGGTAATGATGATGTTATTGAATGAGGCAACAATGTATGCTCTTCCTATCGCATCAACTTTAACCACTCTTTTTTTCGTGGTTTTGGTAGCAGCAGCAGCTTTTGCCATAATTATATTATTGTACTTATGTTATTAATTTCGTGATAAATCTTAACCCTTGGTTGCTTTCTTCTTGTTGGCAACGGTTTTTCTTTTTCCTTTACGGGTACGGGCGTTGTTTTTGGTGCTTTGTCCTCTAACAGGTAAACCTGAACGATGACGTACTCCGCGGTAACAACCAATATCCATAAGGCGTTTGATGTTCATCTGAACTTCAGAACGCAGGGCACCTTCTACCCTGAATTTTTCATTGATGATATTACGAACAGCTGTCTGCTCGGCATCGGTCCAGTCCTGGACTTTCTTTGCGAGTTCGATACCTGCTTCAGCAAGAATTTTGCGAGCCGATGAGCGGGCAATGCCGTAGATATAGGTTAAACCTATTTCCCCGGATTTGTTTTTTGGTAAATCTATACCAGCAATACGTGCCATATATTCTTATATAATTTTGATAATGAATTATTTCTGCCTTTGTTTGTACTTAGGATTTTTCTTGTTAATCACAAAGAGTACACCTTTCCTTCTGACGATTTTGTCTTCCGGGGTTCTTTTCTTGATACTGGCTCTGATTTTCATTTTGCTTTCTTATTTATATCTGAACGTAATTCTACCTTTTGTTAAATCATAGGGAGATATTTCTACCCGCACTTTATCTCCGGGCAAAATCTTGATGTAATGCATGCGCATTTTTCCTGAAATGTGCGCAATAATTACGTGCCCGTTTTCCAATTCAACTCTGAACATGGCATTACCCAGTGATTCGAGTACGGTACCATCTTGTTGAATGGATGTTTGTTTTGTCATAAATACTTTATTAAAAAACTACTTTAATATTATTGTTGTTAACTTTTTCTATCAATTCAAACGTTGACAATATCTCTGTTCTTCCCTTCATTATCGCCACGGTATGTTCAAAATGTGCCGATGGTTGTCTGTCTGCTGTTCGTATGGTCCATCCGTCTGCCGCCTGCACTACTTCTTTTCTTCCGAGGTTGATCATCGGCTCAATGCAGATTACCATTCCTTCTCCCAGTTTCACACCGCTGCCTCGTTTGCCGTAATTAGGCACCTGCGGTTCTTCGTGCAGGTTTGTTCCGAGTCCGTGCCCCACCAGGTCGCGCACAACAGTATATTTGTATTGCTCAACATGGCTTTGAACGGCATTTCCGATATCACCCACCCTATTGCCTGCTTTGGCAGCTTCAATTCCTTTGTACAGGCTTTCTTTGGTTATTCGCAGCAACTGCATCCGCGCTTCGTCGGTTTCGCCTATTATAAAAGTATAAGCAGAATCACCGTAATAACCATTCATAATCGTTCCGCAATCAACAGAAACGATATCGCCGTCCTTAAGAATTTTTTTGCCCGGTATTCCGTGTACCACTTCCTCGTTTACCGAGATGCAAAGGGTGGCGGGATATCCGTTGTAATTCTTGAAGCCCGGCACTGCTCCATTATCCAGAATGTATTCTTCAGCAATTTTATCGATTGACTGAGTGGTAATTCCTGATTTAAGCATGCCCGCAACTTCGGCCAGGGTCTTTCCAACAAGCAAAGAACTTCTTCTTAATAACTCAATTTCTTCTTCTGAACGGTAATGTATCATGTTCCCAGTTTCAAAATCAACCGGTCATTCCAACCGTAGAGCGTCCTTTTATCCTGCCTGATTTTGTAAGCCCGTCATAATGACGCATCAGCAGGTGACTTTCTATTTGTTGCAATGTATCCAATACAACGCCTACCAAAATAAGTAATGATGTGCCGCCGTAGAACTGTGCAAACTGTGAGTTTACACCCATCAGCCTTACTAAAGCAGGCATGATAGCTACCACTGCCAGAAACATAGAGCCCGGCAGGGTTATCTTCGACATTACATTATCTATAAACTCAGCAGTTTTTTTACCGGGTTTAATTCCGGGAATAAAGCCACCGTTTTTCTTCATATCATCTGCCATCTGATTCGGGTTCACCGTAATGGCGGTATAAAAATACGTAAATAATACGATAAAGACACCAAAAGTGAAATTATACCAGAATCCGTTGAAATCGGTAAATGTACGTGCAATGCCCGACAGTGCCTCAATGTTTGCATAGCTTACAATGGTAAGTGGCAGAAACATGATAGCCTGAGCAAAAATGATAGGCATAACGCCGGCAGCATTCACTTTAAGAGGAATATACTGACGTACACCACCGTACTGTTTGTTGCCAACGATTCTTTTGGCGTATTGTACCGGAATTCGCCGGGTTCCCTGAACAAGCAAGATACACAAAAGTATTACAAGTACCAGCACCACAAGTTCAACGATGAATACTACCAGACCTCCGCCCTGCTCTTCCATACGTGAAACAAATTCACCCACTAAAGCGAAAGGCAGACGGGCAATGATACCAATCATAATAATCATGGAGATACCGTTACCAATTCCTTTATCGGTAATTTTTTCGCCGAGCCACATCACAAACATGGTACCGGCAACAAGTATTACAACCGATGAAATCCAGAAGAAGGTTGTTGGTGCAGCTTCCGGATTGAATGGCGTAATCGCTTGATTGGGGAGTTTGCTGACAAGATTGGCAACATAACCAGGCGCTTGCGCTGCAGTAATAAATACTGTCAAGTAGCGAGTAATCTGGTTGATTTTTTTGCGTCCACTTTCGCCTTCTTTCTGTAAGCGCTGGAAATAGGGTATTGCCATTCCGAGCAGCTGTACAACGATTGAAGCCGAGATGTACGGCATGATTCCAAGTGCGAAAATAGACGCATTGGAGAAGGCGCCGCCGGAAAACATATTCAGAAGGCCAAGCAGACCATCTGATGATTGTTTATGGAGGGCGTCCAGATAATGGGGGTCAACACCAGGAAGGACGATATAGGATCCGAGCCTGTATATAAGAATGATTCCCAAAGTATAGAGAATTCTCTTCCTGAGATCATCGATCTTATAAATGTTGCGAACTGTCTGAAAAAATCTTTTCATTATCCAATTTTTGTTGCGGTTCCACCAATTGCTTCAATTGCTTTTGTTGCTGTAGCCGAAAATGCATGGGCTGTAACATCAAGTTTAATCTTGAGTTCGCCTCGTCCGAGAATTTTTACCAGGTCTTTTTTGGCTGCAAGGCCATTCTCAACAAGGACTTCAACAGTAATTGTCGTAAGATTTTTCTCTTCGGCAAGTGTTTGTAAGCGATCAAGGTTGATACCATGATACTCTACCCTATTGATATTTTTAAACCCGAATTTCGGCAACCTGCGTATGAGGGCCATCTGACCACCTTCAAAAGCGAGTTTGCGTGAATAGCCGGAACGTGACTGAGCGCCATTGTTACCTCTTGTAGAAGTACCGCCTCTGCCTGAGCCTTGTCCCCGACCAATACGTTTGCGTTTTTTTGTTGAACCGTCAGCGGGTTTCAGATTACTTAAATCCATCTCTTTTATTGATTAAAATGTTCAATATTATAATTCTACTACGGTCACCAGGTGCCTTACTTTTCTTACCATACCCACAATCTGTTCGGTGGCTTCGTGCTCAACCGTGTGGTGCATTCTTCTGATTCCGAGAGCCTTCAGGGTCGCTTTCTGGCGTTCGGGGTGTCCAATGCCGCTTTTTATCTGTGTGATTCTTATCTTCTTCATTTCAAGACGCTGTTTTAAGAATAAAATCGGATTATCCGTTAAATACTTTGCTCATGGGGATGTTTCTCAACATAGCCACCGTATAAGGATCTTTCATTTTCATCAGTGCATTCATGGTAGCTTTTACCACAGAGTGCGGGTTCGATGATCCTTTTGATTTGGCAAGCACGTTCTTTACACCAACGCTTTCAAGCACGGCGCGCATGGCACCGCCGGCAATAACACCGGTACCGGGAGCAGCAGGTTTAAGGAATACGAGAGCACCGCTGAATTTACCGAGCATTTCGTGAGGAACGGTAGCATTGAAAACGGGAACTTTTACCAGATTTTTCTTAGCATCGTCAATACCTTTGGCGATAGCTGCCGTTACTTCTTTTGCTTTACCCAGGCCATAACCAACAACGCCATTTTCATTTCCTACAACCACAATGGCTGAAAAACTGAAGGTACGACCGCCCTTGGTAACCTTGGTAACCCTTTGAATGCTTACAAGCCGGTCCTTGAACTCGATTTCGCTTGACTTAACTCTTTTGATGTTTACGTTCGGCATAATTTATTATATTTTTAAGCCAGCTTCTCTGGCTGAATCTGCTAATGATTTAACTCTACCGTGATACAAGTACCCGTTCCTGTCAAAGACAACGTTTGTTATACCTGCTTCGATTGCTTTCTGAGCTATAAGCTTTCCAACTTTCTTAGCCTGTTCGGTTTTTGTTGCTTTTTCGGAAGTGACTTCGGGAGCCGTTGAAGATGCTGCTGCCAGAGTAACGCCTTTCAGGTCGTCAATAAGCTGAACATAAATGCTTTTATTGCTTCTGAAGACTGACATTCTCGGCCTTTCGGCGGTGCCCTTCACTACCTTCCGGATCCTTTTCCTGATCCTGAACCTTCTGTATTCTTTAGAACTCTTGATAGCCATTCTGTGTGAAGATTTATAATATTATTAATTATTTCTGTACTGCTGATTTACCGGCTTTTTTCCTGAGAATCTCGCCTTTGAAGCGGATACCTTTTCCCTTGTAAGGTTCAGGTTTACGGTACGAACGGATTTTGTGAGCCACCTGTCCGAGCAATTGTTTGTCAATTGATTCGAGGATAATCGTGGGAGGCTTACCCCTTTCGTTAATGGTTTGTGCCTGAATTTCGGGAGCCAACTCGAAAATAAGGTTGTGCGAATAGCCCAACGCCATTTCGAGCAATTGCCCTTTGGCTTCTGCTTTATAACCAACACCTATGAGTTCCTGCTCGGTGCGAAAGCCTGTTTTCACGCCTGTAATCATATTGGCAATGAGTGAGCGATACAAGCCGTGTCTTGAGCGGGCTTCGCGTTCATCGTTTGCGCGTGATACAATAACTTTATCTGCACCTACCTCAACGGTAATCAGTTTATCGACTTCCTGAGTAAGCTGTCCTTTGGGACCTTTTACCGTAACCACATTGTCTGCTGAAACGGTAACTTTAACGTCGCCCGGCAAGTCTATTGGTAATTTACCTATACGTGACATACTGCAATCTCCTTTTTAACTTACGTAACAAATTACTTCGCCACCAACTTTAAGTTTGCGGGCTTCTTTATCGGTCATCAGACCTTGTGATGTGGATATGATGGCAATGCCAAGACCGTTCAACACGCGGGGCAGTTCGTCGGCGGCTACGTATTTACGCAGACCTGGCGTACTGATCCTTTGAATGGTGCTGATGGCCGATGTTTTCGATGCCGGATGATACTTCAGAGCGATCTTGATATTTCCCGGTTTCGGCATATCCTCAAATTTGTAGTTCAGGATATAGCCTTTTTCGAACAGTATTTTGGTCATTTCCTTTTTAACATTTGAAGCAGGAATTTCAACCATTCTGTGATTTGCCATAACCGCGTTTCTGATTCTGGTCAGATAATCTGCAATTGGATCGGTATTCATGTGTCTAATCCTATAAATTATTAATAAACAATATCTCTACCAACTAGCTTTTCTTACACCCGGTATCAGACCGGCCAATGCCATTTCCCTGAAGTTGATACGGGAAATTCCGAATTGGCGCATGTAGCCTTTGGGTCTTCCGGTAAGTTTGCAACGATTGTGCAAGCGAACGGGTGATGCGTTTTTCGGGAGTTTTTGCATTGCGATGTAATCACCGGCAGCTTTCAGGGCAAGTCTTTTTTCTTTGCCTCTTTCAACCAATATCTGCCTTTTTACTTCTCTAGCTTTGACTGATTCTTTAGCCATGACTTATTTCTGGTTTTTAAATGGGATTCCAAATTCTTTCAATAGTGCAAATGCTTCCTGATCTGTTTTGGCTGAGGTTACAAACGTAACATCAAGACCATTGATTTTATTGATTTTGTCAATATTGATTTCAGGAAATATAATCTGCTCGGTGATGCCGAATGTATAATTACCGCGGCCGTCAAAACCCTTGTCGTTGATACCGCGAAAGTCGCGGATACGAGGGATGGCAACTGAGATAAGCCTGTCAAGGAATTCGTACATAATGATTCCCCTGAGGGTAACCCTTACACCGATAGGCATTCCTTTTCTGAGTTTGAAGTTGGAGATATCTTTCCGTGAGCGAGTCTGAACGGCTCTTTGTCCGGTGATATTCGACATTTCTTCAGCGCCTGTCTCAACCAATTTTTTGTCGGCTATTGCATGTCCGAGTCCCTGATTCACACAAATTTTAAGGAGGCGGGGAACCTGCATATTGTTCTTATACTGAAACTGTTTGGTCAGTGCCGGAACAATTTCCTCATAATACTTTATCTTGAGTCTGTCGTTGGTATTCATTATTTAAGCACCTCCATCTTTTCTGAATTCTTTGAATATCTTACCAGTTTCCCGGATTTCTCATCCGTTTTTCTGCCGGCTCTGGTGGGTTTGCCCGATGAGTCGTTGATCATAAGGTTTGAAATATGGATGGCTGCTTCTTTTTTCAGGATACCGCCCTTTGAGTTTTGCGCATTGGGTTTGGTATGCTTGGTCATCAGATTAACACCTTCCACGATGGCCTTATTTTTTTCGATCTGCACTTTCAGGACTTTTCCCGTCTGGCCTTTAGAGTCGCCCGCAATTACAGTCACGAGGTCTCCTTTTTTTATTTTGATCTTGGGTGACATATTAAAAAGTGTTTATTAAAGCACTTCGGGTGCCAGTGAAATGATTTTCATAAATTGTTTTTCCCTCAGTTCGCGGGCAACGGGTCCAAAGATACGGGTTCCCCTGAGTTCTTCGGCAGGGTTTAGCAGAACCACTGCGTTATCGTCGAAGCGGATGTAAGAGCCATCGGCCCTTCTTACTTCTTTCTTGGTCCGCACAACGATGGCTTTGGAAACTGTTCCCTTTTTGATGCCACCTGAAGGAATAGCGCTTTTTACTGTGACAATAATTTTATCGCCCAGTGAAGCGTATTTTTTTCTGGTCCCGCCCAACACGCGAATGCAAAGTACTTCTTTGGCACCGCTGTTGTCGGCCACTATCAAACGTGATTCTTGCTGTATCATAATTATTTGACCTTTTCAATGATTTCAACCAATCTCCAACATTTATTCTTGCTCAGGGGGCGGGTTTCTGATATGCGCACGGTATCTCCGATGCTGCATTCGTTTTTCGCGTCATCTGCCATGAATGTGCTGGTTTTCTTGACGAATTTACCGTACTTAGGGTGTTTTACCTTCCGTACCACGTTCACTACGATGCTGTTTTGCATCTTGTTGCTTTTAACAACCCCGATTTTCTCTTTTCTGAAATTTCTTTCTTCCATTGCTATGATGATTACTTTTGGGTTTTCGTTCCGGTTTTTGAAGTTTCGGTCAAAGCCTCGCTGTTTATTACCCTGCGCCTCAATTCGGTGTTCATGCGAGCGATGGTCTTCTTATAATCCTTCAGTTTCATCGGATTTTCAAGCGGCGACACTGCGTGGTTCATTCTAAGCTTAAGCAGCTGTTTCTTCTCTGCGTCAAGCCTTTCAAGCAGTTCCGGTGTCGAAAGCTCAATGATTACTTCGTGTTTCTTCATTGGTTTAAGATGTTTTATTCTTCTATGTAGTCTCTTCTGACTACCATTTTTGTTTTTACTGACATTTTCTGGGCGCCCAAACGGAGAGCTTCCTTGGCTATGGCCGAGGATACGCCATCTATTTCGAACATGATGCGACCGGGTGTTACGCGGGCTACATAATATTCCACGGCTCCTTTTCCTTTACCCATACGAACTTCGGCGGGTTTTTTGGTTACCGGTTTGTCGGGGAATATCCTGATCCACAACTGACCTTCACGTTTCATGTAACGTGTGATGGCCTGACGGGCTGCTTCTAACTGCCGAGCGGTGATCCAGGCTTCGTCCATTGTTTTGATTGCGAAAGATCCAAAAGCGATCTGGCTGCCTCTTTTGGCATTGCCTTTCATCTTTTGTTTCTGCATCTTCCTAAATTTCGTCTTCTTCGGCTGTAACATTACTGTATTATATTAAGCTGTTAATCTTCAAGTCGTTGCGTTACGATTATTTTCTTCTCCTTCTGGGACGTCCGTTGTCTTTGGGAGCATTGTTGTTGCCACCTTCCTGTTTCACTTTTATGCCAACAGATGAGGGTACCAATTCGGTTTTTCCGTAAACAAGCCCTTTACAAATCCAAACTTTAACACCAATGAGTCCGTAAGTGGTCTTTGCCTCTGCCAGAGCGTAATCAATGTCAGCACGCAGTGTGTGCAAAGGAATACGGCCATCTTTGTAGTGCTCGCAGCGTGCCATTTCGGCGCCACCAATACGACCGGATGCCTGTATTTTGATTCCTTCGGCACCCATTCTCATGGTAGATGCGATGGATGTTTTAATAGCCCTGCGGTATGCAATTCTGCCTTCAATCTGTTTTGCTACGGCCATTGCAACCAGTAATGCGTCGAGTTCAGGACGTTTGATTTCTGAAATATTGATCTGAATCTCCTTGCTGGTGATTTTTTTCAATTCTTCTTTCAGCTTGTCAACTTCCTGGCCGCCTTTACCAATTATGATACCCGGGCGGGCAGTATTTATGGTTACGGTAATCAGTTTAAGCGTACGTTCGATGATTATCTTTGCGATGCCGGCTTTTGACAGACGTGCATTCAGATATTTCCTGATCTGGTTATCTTCAATCAGTTTGTTTTCGAACTTTTTACCGCCGAACCAGTTAGAATCCCATCCTTTGATAATTCCTAATCTCAGGCCTATTGGATTTGTTTTCTGTCCCATTAACGATCTTTATTATAATTATTTATTTCTTTGATTCTTCTTTGATTGCAACTTCGGCTACCGGCTCAACGGATTTTACTACGTATGAGTCAACGATGAGCGTTACATGGTTTGAACGTTTGCGGATGCGGTGAGCACGACCCTGAGGAGCTGTGCGTATCCTTTTAAGTGAACGGCCGCCATCAACAAAGATTTCTTTCACGAACAGGTTGCTGTCTTCAATTCTTACGCCTTCGTTTTTGCTCTGCCAGTTGGCTATTGCCGAAAGCAGTAGTTTATGAATGCGGTCTGAAGGCTCTCTGGTTGATATTTTGAGAATGTTCAGTGCCTGTTCTACATTCATTCCCCTGACTAAATCGGCCACTTCCCGCATTTTCCTCGGTGAGGTGGGGCAATTGGTCAGGCGCGCCTGGTAAGTGGTCTTATTGATCTCTTTCCGTTTTTCTGCGCTGATGCGTTTTCTTTCTCCCATCGCTATAAATATTTTCTCTGTTGCTTAATTACTTATTCCTGTTACCGGCATGACCTCTAAAGATACGGGTCGGTGAAAATTCGCCCAACTTATGGCCAACCATATTCTCGGTTACATAAACCGGGATGAATTTATTTCCATTATGAACCAGAAAGGTCAACCCAACAAAATCCGGAGAAATCATTGAACCTCTTGACCAGGTTTTAATGGATGCTTTTTTCTTTGAATTATTAGTAGCCTCTACCTTCTTCTCTAATTTGTAATGAATGTACGGGCCTTTTTTTAATGATCGACTCATAGTGAATATTATAAGATCAGTTCTAACTTACTTTTTATTTCTTCTTACAATGATGTATTTATCGCTCTGCTTCTTTTTATCTCTGGTTTTGAAACCCTTTGAAGGAACGCCGTTGCGTGAGCGTGGGTGTCCGCCAGAAGCTTTTCCTTCACCACCACCCATGGGATGATCTACAGGATTCATTGCTACACCTCTTACCCTTGGGCGACGGCCCAGCCAACGGCTGCGTCCTGCTTTACCTGATTTCTCGAGGTTATGGTCGGGGTTTGAACAAAGTCCAACAGTAGCTCTGCATGTCTGCAATATCAAGCGGGTTTCACCTGAAGGCAGTTTGATAACTGCGAATTTACCATCACGCGACATCAGTTGACCAAATGTTCCGGCTCCGCGGGCCATTTTGCCACCCTGTCCGGGTCTCAGTTCAATGTTATGAACGATGGTACCGAAAGGAATTTCGCTCAAAAACAATGTGTTACCAATTTCAGGAGCCACGCCTAAGCCCGACATCACTGTTTGACCTACTTTGAGTCCGTTGGGAGCAAGGATATATTTTTTCTCCCCGTCAGCGTAAGCCAGAAGGGCTATACGTGCGCTGCGGTTAGGGTCATATTCCACTGACTTCACAACTGCTGGTATATTGTCTTTATCTCTTTTGAAATCGACAATACGGTATTGTTTTTTATGACCGCCACCCATGTAACGCATTGTCATTTTACCCGTACTGTTCCTTCCTCCGGATCTTTTAATCGGAGCCAATAAACTCTTTTCCGGTCTATCGGTCGTGATTTCATCGAACGCGCTGATCAGCTTGAAGCGCTGACCCGGTGTGGTCGGTTTAAGTTTTTTTAACGCCATTTCTATTAGATATTGCTATAAAAATCAATTGTTTCACCTTTTGCTAATGTTACGACTGCCTTTTTGGTCGCGGGCTTTCTGCCGGAAATATATCCGCCTTTTGTATAGCGGTTCTTCTTCTTCCCCTGGTATCTCATGGTGTTGACCGCGTCAACCTTAACTTCGTAAAAAGATTCAATGTCTTTTTTTATCTGAAGCTTATTGGCACTGACTTCCACCATAAAACCATAGCGGTTCAGTTTATCTGCCTGGGCTGTCATTTTTTCTGTTATGACCGGCTTGATGATTACGCTCATTGCTATGACCTTTATTTAAAGATTAATCGTTTTGTTTACTATTGAACATCTCTTCGATGTGCCTTAACGAACTTTCGGTAATTACCAGGCTTTTAGCTCCCAGAATCTCGTAAGTATTAATGCTGTCGGCAGTCACGATCTTGTTCTTTTGCAGGTTGCGTGCTGATAGTGCAACGTTACCTTCTATTTTGCTCACCACTATCAACGTCTTTTTGTCGGCTACTTTCAGGCTTTCAAGAATTTTCTTGAACACTTTGGTTTTCGGCGCTTCCATATTAAAATCCTCTATAATAAGGATGCCGTTTTCCTTTGCCTTGTATGCCAGCGCTGATTTGCGTGCAAGCTGTTTTACTTTTTTATTCAGCTTAAACCTGTAGTCGCGGGGCTGTGGGCCAAAAACCCTGCCGCCACCCGGGAACAAGGGTGATTTGATATCACCTGAACGGGCTCCGCCTGTTCCTTTCTGGCGTTTCAGCTTACGTGTGCTGCCGTGTACCATTGAACGCTCTTTTGAGCTTGCGGTACCCTGCCTTTGGTTCGCCAAATATTGTTTAACATCCAGATAAATTGCGTGATCGTTGGGTTCAATGCCGTAAATGGCCTCGTCAAGTGTCACCTTTTTGGATGTCTTGCTTCCGTCGATTTTATAAACTTCTAGCTCCATCTTTCAATAAGTATATATGATCCGTTAGGACCTGGTACAGAACCTTTTACTACGATTAAATTCTTTTCGGGAACGATTTTGAGAACCTGAAGGTTGATCATTTTTCTGCGCTCGTTACCCATACGGCCACCCATTCTCATTCCTTTGAATACTCTCGATGGATGCGATGAAGCACCAATTGAACCGGGAGCTCTGAGCCTGTTATGCTGACCGTGGGTTTTTCCACCTACGCCCTGAAAACCATGACGTTTTACAACACCCTGAAATCCTTTTCCTTTGGTAAAGCCAACAACATCAACAAATTCACCTTCAATGAAGACATCAACGCCTATCACCTGACCGAATTGTTTACGCTGTCCTTCTTCAAACCTCGAAAATTCGGCAAGGTATCTTTTCGGTGTGCAACCGGCCTTAGCAAAATGTCCCTGCATGGGTTTGGGTGTATGTTTCTCCTTCTTGTCATCATACGCGAGTTGAATCGCATCGTAACCGTTCTTCTCCTTGGTTAAAACCTGGGTTACGTGACAAGGACCGGCTTCCAGAACGGTGCATGGGATGTTCTTCCCATTTGCGTCGTAAATGCTGGTCATGCCTACTTTTTTTCCTATTAATCCTGACATCTTATAATTATATTAAGCTGTTTCTAATAATTAAGTCCCAATCCGTCAACACTATACTTTGATTTCAACTTCTACGCCGTTGGGGAGTTCCAACCTCATCAAAGCATCAATCGTTTTCGAGGTAGTGCTGTAAATGTCCAGCAGCCTTTTGTATGTGCAGAGCTGGAATTGCTCCCTCGATTTTTTGTTCACGAATGTTGAACGAAGAACGGTAAAAATCTTTTTGTTGGTCGGCAATGGAATCGGACCGCTTACAATAGCGCCCGTCGATTTCACGGTTTTTACAATCTTTTCAGCCGATTTGTCAACCAAATTATAATCGTACGATTTCAATTTAATTCTGATCCTCTGGTTCACGTTATTTCTTTTTGGTGTTATTATTACTGATGATTTGTGGTATGATATCCTTTGATCTTGTAAATAATCTCGTCTGTAACTTCCTTGGATGTTTCCTGATAATTCGAAAACTCCATGGATGAGGTGGCACGTCCCTGTGAAACTGACCTCAGTGCGGTAATATATCCGAACATGTTGGCGAGCGGTGCTTTTGCTTTAACAACCTGTATTCCGATACGGGCTTCAACACCTTCCAGATGTGCCCTTCTTTTATTCAGGTCGCCGGTTACATCACCTAAATATTCTTCAGGAGTAACCACTTCAAGTTTCATGATGGGCTCCAGTAAAATGCATTTCGCTTTGCGGCACGATTCTTTGAATGCAATGCGTGCGCAAATCTCAAATGACAGTGAATCGGAATCAACCTGATGGAAAGCGCCGTCGATAAGACGAATCTTCACACTCTCGAAGCTGAACCCGGCAAGTACACCATTCTGCATAGCGGCTGTAAAGCCGTTCCTGACAGCAGCAATGTATTCACGGGGAATAACACCGCCTTTTGTTTCATCAATGAACTGTAATCCTTTAAAACCTTCGTCGGCGGGTGAAATTTCAAATTCGATTTCAGCAAATTTGCCTTTGCCGCCTGTTTGTTTTTTATAAGTTTCGCGATGACGAACCGTTGATTTGATAGCTTCTTTATACGCTACCTGCGGTGCACCGCTGTTGCATTCTACGTTGTATTCTCTTCTGAGGCGGTCGAGTATGATCTCCAGATGGAGTTCGCCCATGCCGCTGATGATGGTCTGTCCGGTTTCTTCGTTAATCCTTACTTTAAACGTAGGATCTTCTTCGGCCATTTTGTTAAGTGTGATGGAGAGTTTTTCAATATCGGCAGAAGTTTTAGGTTCTACGGCCACATTGATAACCGGCTCGGGGAAACTCATGGATTCAAGAACGATGGGGCTTTTCTCGGCACAGAGGGTATCGCCGGTTCTGATTTCTTTGAATCCAACGATGGCTGCAATATCTCCGGCTTCAATCAGCTCAATAGCGGTTTGCTTGTTGGCATGCATTCTCATAATACGGCTGATGCGTTCCTTGCGGCCGGTATTTGCATTGAGAATATAACTGCCGGAATTGAGTGTTCCTGAATAAACGCGGATAAATGCGACTTTACCGACAAATGGGTCGGTGGTTATTTTGAATGCCAGGGCTGCAAATGGTGCAGTAGCGTCGGCAATTCTTTCTTCTGATTTTTCGGTATAGGGATTAAGACCTGTAACAGCGGGAACATCGTCCGGGCTGGGAAGATAATTTACCACGGCATCCAACAGATGCTGAACGCCTTTATTTTTAAATGACGAACCGCACAACACCGGTGTGATTCTCATTTCAATGGTAGCTTTTCTGACTGCAGCAATAATTTCGCTTTCAGTAATGGAATCGGCATCTACCAAAAATTTCTCAAGCATGCTTTCGCTTTCTTCGGCAGCGCCTTCAATAAGCTTTGTTCTGTATTCGCTCACCATTTCCTTCATTTCTTCCGGAATAGGTACTTCAAAGAAACTGGCTCCGAGGGTATCGTTATCCCACTCGTAAGCTTTATTTGTTACCAGGTCAACAATACCTTTGAACGTATCTTCTTCACCGATGGGTAACTGAAGGGGAATTGCTTTGGCAACGAGTTTCTTTTCGATATCAGCCACTACGCGGAAAAAATCGGCGCCCTGGCGATCCATCTTATTAACGAAACAAATACGGGGAACGTGATATTTGTCGGCCTGTCTCCATACAGTTTCCGACTGGGGTTCTACACCACCAACGGCGCAGAAAAGTGCAATGGTACCATCGAGTACTCTGAGGCTGCGTTCCACTTCAACAGTGAAATCGACATGCCCGGGGGTGTCGATGATATTAACCTGATATTGTTGTTCGAAATGACTCCAGTAAACGGTAGTTGCTGCTGAAGTGATGGTGATGCCGCGTTCCTGCTCTTGCTGCATCCAGTCCATAGTGGTATTACCCTCGTGGACTTCACCCATTTTATGGTTTATGCCAGTATAGTACAGTATGCGCTCAGTAGTTGTGGTTTTACCCGCATCTATATGAGCCATAATGCCAATATTTCGTGTGTGTTGCAGTTTCTCTGACATTAACTGGTCTCCTGATCTCAATATGTTAGGCAGTCCCCTACTTAGAATTTAAAGTGGGAGAAGGCCTTATTAGCCTCTGCCATACGGTGCGTGTCTTCTTTTCTTTTAAAAGCCGAACCTTCTTCTTTGTAAGCTGCCAATATTTCTGAAGCCAACTTCTGGCTCATTGATTTTTCGTGACGTTTGCGTGAAAACTTGATGAGGTTTTTCATTCCAATGGATTGTTTCCTGCCCGGTCTGATCTCCGAAGGGATCTGGAACGTGGCACCACCAATCCTGCGGCTGCGTACTTCTACTGCAGGGGTAACGTTAGCCAAAGCTTTTTTCCAAACATCAAGTCCGTTCTCACCTGTTTTTTGAGATACGGTTTCGATTGCATCGTAAAATATGTCATAAGCAACATTTTTCTTGCCTCTGAGCATGATGTTATTCACGAACTTTGAAACCATGGTATCACTGAACTTCGGATCCGGGATGATTATTCTTTTCTTTGGTTTGGACTTCCTCATTTTATGATAATTTTCTTAATTGCGAATGTATAGACTAATCTTACTTTTTAACTTTCGGACGTTTAGTTCCGTATTTTGACCTTCTTTGGTTACGACCTTCTACACCGGATGTATCAAGCGCACCACGAATAATATGATAACGTACACCGGGTAAGTCTTTTACCCTGCCACCGCGGATAAGAACCAGCGAGTGTTCCTGAAGGTTATGACCTTCACCGGGAATGTACGAGTTCACTTCTTTACCATTGGTCAGACGAACCCTTGCAACTTTCCTCATTGCTGAATTCGGTTTCTTCGGAGTTGTGGTGTACACCCTTACGCATACGCCCCTTCTCTGAGGGCAAGCATCGAGGGCACGCGACTTGCTTTTAACTACTAATTTCTGGCGCCCTTTTCTAACCAGTTGTTGTATTGTAGGCATATCAACCGTTTTAATGATTTATTGTTATCCCGTAAATTTTGGGACTGCAAAGGTAAAAACTCTTTTTATATTAACAATGACTTTGTTAAAAAATATTTGGAATACTGCGTTATAACGTCAAAATTTATTTTATTTGCCTATATATCAATCTATTAGTGATTGATATTTTTCAATTTATTTTTTGTATAACCGCTGTTTCCGGCAAAATAATGTACCTTTGAAGGCTATATTTCATATCATGACCAACGACATACTTTCAGAACTCAACGAATCTCAACGACTGGCTGTTTCCTGTACCGAAGGGCCCGAACTTGTTATTGCGGGTGCCGGCTCAGGTAAAACCAGAGTGCTTACATACCGTGTGGCTCACTTACTTAACATCGGAGCCGACCCTTTTAATATTCTCGCTCTTACCTTTACTAATAAGGCTGCACGAGAAATGAAAGAACGCATTATCAAACTTGTGGGCAATTCTGACGCCCGTAATGTGTGGATGGGTACCTTCCACTCCATCTTTGCCCGCATCCTCCGCTCTGAAGGTGAACGTATGGGATATCCTTCAAACTTTTCAATTTATGATTCGGAAGATTCTAAAGGCTTGATTAAAAGCATTCTGAAAGAGCAAAACCTTGATCCTAAGGTATATATTCCGGCAGTAGTCCACAATCGTATTTCGTCCTCAAAAAACAGTCTTGTTTCTGCAGAAGACTACAATAATAATATAGAGATTACCGAACAGGATACGGCAGCCGGCCGCCCCATGCTCGGTCGCTTATTCAGAATGTATCAGGAACGGCTTAAAAAAGCCTCTGCCATGGATTTCGATGATTTGCTGTTTAATACAAATGTGCTGCTTCGCGATTTTCCGGATATTCTGCATAAATACCAGCAAAAGTTCAAATATATTCTGGTGGATGAGTATCAAGATACAAATTACGCACAATATCTGATAATCAAGAAATTATCGGCAAATAACGAAAATATTTGCGTGGTTGGCGACGATGCTCAGAGCATTTATGGCTTCCGGGGAGCAAATATTCAGAACATTCTGAATTTTAAATCAGATTACCCTGATGCGCAAATATTTAAACTGGAACAGAACTACCGTTCCACCAAAACCATCCTGAGTGCCGCCAACAGCATTATAAATAAAAATAAGAATCAGATTCACAAAGAATTATGGACTGAGAATGATGAAGGCAATCTGATTAAAGTCCTCAAAGCCTCTACCGACAACGAAGAAGGTTCTATGGTGGCCAACAGCATTTTTGAAACTAAAATGACCAACCTGCTGCCCAACGACGCCTTTGCCGTTTTATACAGAACCAATGCTCAATCAAGAGCTGTCGAGGAATCGCTGCGCAAGCTTAATATTCCATACCGTATTTATGGCGGATTGTCGTTTTACCGTCGTCGCGAGATAAAAGATGTGCTTGCCTATTTCCGTCTGGTAATCAACAATAAGGACGAAGAAGCGCTGTTCCGCATCATCAATTATCCCCACAGGGGAATTGGGAAAACAACACTCGAACGTCTGGTAGTCGTTGCCGGTGAGCAACAAAAAAGTCCGTGGGAAATACTGGAGAATCTGCAATTTTACAATCTCGGCATCAATTCGGGCATTCAGCAGAAAATTATTGATTTTGTAATGATGATCCGAAGTTTCAGTGCACAGCTGAGTCGTCTCAATGCCTTTGACCTTGCCAAACTCATTGCCAATTCAAGCGGTATTATCAAAGACCTTAAAAATGCCGAAACGCCCGAAGATGAAAACCGCATTGAGAATATTGAAGAACTGCTGAATGCAATAAAAGATTTTACTGAAAAAGAATCGTCAGAAGCGCTCATCCCTATTGGGGAAGATATTGCAAGTGCAGAACCCCTTTTACCGGAAGAAGCTGCCATTGCCGCCGGTCAGAACAGCGTTCGCACTCTCGACCTTTTTATGCGCGATGTGGCACTGCTGACCGATTCGGACAACGATGACCCCGACGACCGCAACCGAGTTTCCTTAATGACAATCCATACTGCAAAAGGACTGGAGTTCCCATACGTATATATTGTAGGGCTGGAAGAAAACCTTTTTCCGATTATGCAGGCTTTGGGAAATCGCGATGAACTTGAAGAAGAACGCCGGCTGTTCTATGTTGCCATGACGCGCGCCATGACCGGCCTTACGATTTCTTATGCTCAGAACCGCTATCGCTGGGGCGATCTTATATTCTGCGAACCCAGCCGTTTTCTGGATGAAATAGACCCGGCCTTTGTGGACATGCCCCGCAAAAAACAATTGCCCACAGACGGCATGATAATAGGCAATCCGGCCCTGAATAAGGACCCTCTGGCAAAGAAGTTTGTACTGGGTAAACCCGATAAAAAATTCAAGCCGCTCAAACAGGCAACGCTTGCCGAAACCACGACTTCCACTGAGCCGGTGAATACCGATGAGATACAGGTTGGAATGACTGTGGAACACCAGCGTTTCGGGGTCGGTAAAGTGATATCTGTTGAAGGGAACGGCCCGAATAAAAAGTCAACGGTATTTTTCCAGGGAGTAGGCCAAAAACAGTTATTGTTGCAATTTGCGAAGCTTAAAATCGTTACTTAGTATCGCTCCATGACAGAAATAGCCGACCATACAAACAAACCCACAATTTGGACGAGCCGTATTGTTGATATTGGCGGACTCCCTTTGGGCGGTCATCATCCCGTAAGGATACAATCCATGACCAACACTCCTACCGGCGACACCGCAGCTACGGCAGCGCAGGTAGCTCAACTGGTTCATGCCGGTTGCGAATATGTGAGAATTACGGCACAAAACGTTCATGAAGCTGAAAACCTCGCCAATATTCGTGCTGCGCTTACCAAGCAGGATATCCGCATCCCCCTGATCGCCGATATTCATTTCAATCCGGCCATTGCAGAAACCGCAGCACGACTGGTTGAAAAGATTCGCATCAATCCCGGTAATTATTCAGACAAAGGCCCGGTTTCTGCGAAAGCGATGACAGAGGCGGAATACGCATTTGAACTTGAAAAAATTTCCGATAAGATTTGGCCACTCGTAAAAATATGTAATGAATACGGAACAGCTATTCGTGTAGGTACTAATCACGGTTCGCTCTCGAAACGCATAGTTGACCGCTACGGAGACACGCCTGAAGGTATGGTGGTATCGGCTCTTGAATTTGCCCGGATATTTGAAGCAATGGGTTTCAAAAAGCTGGTGCTGTCAATGAAATCGAGCAATGTTAAAATAATGGTTTATGCGTATCGCCTTCTGGTAAAGCGTATGATGGAAACGGGGCTGGATTATCCGCTCCACCTTGGTGTAACAGAAGCAGGCGCAGGATACGAGGCACGGATAAAATCAGCTGCCGGTACAGGTTTATTGCTGAATGAAGGACTGGGCGACACCATTCGTGTTTCGCTTACCGAAGCACCTGTGAATGAAATTCCCGTTGCACGGGCAATTGAAGCGCTTTTCGGAAGAACAAAAGCACAAAAAATATTTAATCCGAATACAGCCATTACCGAGTATTCGCGGCAAGAAACCCCTAAAACAGGTATTATTGGCGGCGGACAGAAGCCGGTTGTAATTATTTCCACCGAAAGTGAAAACCATTATCATATAGACTTCGGCAACACTCCGCCCGATTTCATTTACAGGAGCGGACAATTCTTTTCATACATGCAGGAACAGGAATTGCCTGAAATGCCTGCCCATATTACCAAGAGAGCTTACGCTATCAAAGATGCGGATGAGTTATTGTTACGCGCATCGGCTGAACTGGCAGGCAATTTTGTGGACGGTACATCCGACGGCCTGTGGATAGAGAACAAATACTCAACTGAAGCAGCACTAAGCAAACTGGCACATGGCATACTGCAGGCCACGGGCAGCAGGCGCAGCAGTGCAGAATACATCTCCTGCCCTACCTGCGGGCGCACTTCGTATGATGTGGAAAAATTGTTATCCGAAATAAAATCACGCACAACCCACCTGAAACACCTGAAAATAGCTGTAATGGGCTGCATTGTAAACGGTCCGGGCGAAATGGCCGATGCCGACTACGGCTGTGTTGGCTCAGGCAAAGGCACGGTAGTTCTCTATAAAGGGAAAAATCCGGTTAAGCGAAACGTCGCGGAAGCGGAAGCCGTTAATGAACTTATTGCGCTGATAAATGCTAACGGCGACGGAGAAATAAAAGGGATGACTGACCTGTAACCCCAATTGTGTTTAGATATTTCCGAGATGATTCTTCAAAAGTGTTCCGCTACCGGTGCGCAAAGCCGCCTGATAATTGAATACTTCAGGTGCTTCTGCAGAATAACAGGACAGGCATCATAGTCAGAACTGCAGAAAAATATTTCTGCCTATTTTTCTCCTGTTACTAAAGTTTACTGATTAATTTTTAGAATTTTTACCGTCTTTACTATCCTGTTTTCCGAAGTAATGCGGATAAAATAGGTTCCGGTGGCAAGATGAGCTACAGGCAAAGAAATAGTTAAACCGCCAAGCACAGCGGTGAAACCCCTTTCGTAATATACCAAGCGCCCGAGTTGATCCATCATCGCAATTTCATAGGGTTGAGCCCCCGGCTTAGAAATAGAAATATGCAGTTGTTCGTTTGCCGGATTTGGGAACACTAAAACGTCCTCCGCCGGCTCAGTATTTTCAGGAACAGATACGAGGGAACCCGGCATTGGTTGCTGAAATCCCTGGGTAAGGATACTGCCGGAACCGCTAATGGTAGAAATTACTATTTCACCAATGGTGTAATCGATTGCCAGCGTTGTTCCATTGGTATAAGAACCGCCACCTGTAGCCACAACCTGCCGTTCTACCGACTGACCGAGGCAAAAAACGGCAGAAAGGTAAAAAATCAGAAGCACTGCTATTGTTCTCATGAAAATTGATTTTGACTTACTAATATTTATTACACAAATACGGTATAAATATACAATCAAAACATCCTCATTTCAAGCAAACTTAAATTTTTTTCACAATTAGCCTGAAGTCGAAAAGTGTTGTAGAAATAATAAAATATTGCATTTATTGATCAGCGATCTACTTTGCGGCGCATTTTCGGGTCGAACAGTTCGAGTTCCATATCTTTTTTGTGGCGTTTTTTCTTGATAAAGATATTTTTAAAATCATAGAAGAAGCCATCGTGCTTGGCAACACGCCTTGATTTCTTCTTATAAACGTGCATTTTTACGAAAGCCTTCTTTTTGGTGCCGCCCCAGGATGAAGTTTCGCGCTCGTGCTTGCGTCTGAGGAAACCACCGCTTTTAACGGTACGTCTGGTATTTTTATTGAAATGGTACCAGCTTTCGCGCTTCGCAACTTTTCCACCGAATGAGCCCGCAGAGCGGTCACGCCATATTCCGCGTGACGTACCTTTTTGCTTCACTACGGCTTTATTCTTTTTACTGAAAGAGAAGCCGCCGGACACGCCACGGCGTTTTCCGCCGAAAGAATCGTTTGTTTTTTCGCGTTTCACGGCTTTAAACAGGAAGAAACTTCCTTTGGTAACAACGCGGTTTTTCCCTTTATTAAAACGGAAATCGCTTCCGCCCTTTCGTGAGCGCACTGAGAATGATTCTTTCCCGCCGAAGCTGCCTGAACCGCCTTTGGAAACAACACGTTTTTTCCCTTTGCTGAAAAAACTGCCGCTCCTTTCTTTTCGTGCACTTACGCCGAACGAATCGCGGCTGCGCTTGCTCTTAAAAAACGAGAATAATCCTTTTTTGGAAATAACTCTTCCTTTTCCTTCACTGAAATGACCGGCACCATTATAGCTGCTGCGCTTGCTGCCTGAGCCCCAGGCGTCGCGCCTCTGACCGTTCTGACCATAACTTTTATTATATCGGCCGCCTGAAAATTTCTCTTTGCCACCCTTAAAAATCCCTGAGTTAACACCGTGACTACCGGCCGCACCCTGATAGCGGTCGCGTCTTTCGCCAACGCCCCAGGCATCGCGCCTGGCACCATTTTTTCCATAGCCCTTACTGTGTCTGGTTCCGCCAAAATTCTCTTTGTACCCACCCGAAATGCCACCGTTAATTCGGTGAGAACCACCTGCATTTTCATAGCGATCTTTTTTGTTGCCTCTGCCCCAGGCATCACGCCTGGCACCATCACTATTATAACTCTTGCTGTGTCTGGTTCCGCCAAATATTTCACCGCCACCAAATACGCCTGAGTTTGGCTTATGCGTGCCACCGGCATTTTCATAACGGTCTTTTTTAT